>NZ_JAJAFX010000001.1:0-184880 GCF_025384845.1 Photorhabdus temperata
CTCATTGATAAAGTGCATTCATTTTAGCCTGTTTTACCGGCAGATATCAATTCAGTCAGGAGACGTCGGAGTCGCCAGCCCTAAAGCCCTCTGGGCTTTCAGATTATTGACAAAGTGCTGGTTTTTTATCCGGCACTTTGTTTTAATTAAGTTCCGTTCACTCAACGGAGCTTGCCGCCATGTTAAGAACACCCCCTCTCCAGACTTTCCCGCCAGAAACGCTCTCGCTTGACGAGCTGGTGCCTAAAAATCATTTGGTCCGTCAAGTCGATGCCGCCATTGATTTCGAATTTATCCGCGAATTAGTCGCCCCTTTGTATTGCCACAATAATGGCCGTCCTGCTATCGATCCGGTCATGCTGATTAAAATGATGTGACTCGGCTACTTGTTTGGCGTCCCCAGTGAACGCCGTCTGGTTCAGGAAATTCAGGTTAATGTGGCTTACCGCTGGTTTCTGCGCCTCGGACTGACAGAGAAGGTCCCTGATGCCTCAACCCTGAGTCAGAACCGCCGCCGCCGTTTCAATCATACCGCGGTCTTCCAGCAGATTTTTGACCACATTGTTGAACAGGCGATGGCCAAAGGATTCGTGGGCGGACGCGTACTCTATACCGACAGCACCCACCTGAAAGCCAGTGCCAATCCGCATAAATCGGAGAATGTCATGCGGCCGGTTCCCCCCGGCGCCTATTTTGATGCACTGGATAAAGCCGTCACTGAAGACCGGGCGGCAGCCGGAAAAAAAGCCTGAAGCCAGCCCTAAAGGAACGGCAGAGAAAGACGAAGGTCAGTACCACTGATCCGGAAAGCGGGTTTATGCACCGGACCAACAAACCCAGGGGGTTCTTTTACCTTAACCACCGTACCGTGGATGGGCAAGTCGGTATTATCACCGATACCTACGCCACACCGGGTAATGTCCACGATAGCCAGCCTTTTATCAAGCGCTTGACGCGTCAGTTAGAGCGTTTTGCCCTCAATCCCCTCGCGGTTGGGTTGGATGCGGGCTATTTTACGGCCCCGGTTTGTTACTTAACGGAACAGTTAGGTGTCATGCCGATAATCGGTTACCGCCGTCCGAATAAGGGGTCGAACGTCTTCCAGAAAAAACATTTTACCTATGACAAGCAGGAGGACTGCTATGTGTGCCCTCAGGGCGAAAAATTGATTTATAAAACAACCAGCCGAGAGGGATACCGGCATTATCAGGCCGCGGCGAATATCTGCCAGTATTGCCCAAAACGCGCATCCTGTACGCAGGCCAAAGGGGGCAAAAAGATAACCCGTCATGTCTGGGAGGACAGTAAAGAGCAGGCCAGGGAAAACCGGCTAACGGAGTGGGGTAAAAAAACCTACAAGCGGCGAAAGGAGACGATAGAGCGTAGTTTTGCAGATGCGAAGCAACATCACGGGCACCGCTATGCCCGTTTTCGTGGGTTGCAGAAAGTGCAAATACAGTGTCTTTTGGCAGCCACAGCCCAAAATATCAAGAAGATAGCATTGCTGGTCGCAATGCTTTGTTGTTTTTATCTCTGGAGAGCGAGCATTTCATTGCAGGAGAAGCGAAAATAACGCTTTGTCGGGCGATTAAATTGGCTTAATGAGGAAAATGGATGGCATTATGATTCACAATGAAAGGAACAAACCCCGTTATTTTCAACGAGGTTTGTCAGCGGTCTGAAAGCCCTCTGGGCTTTTCGCCTGATATCCCCGTCCGCACTGGACGAGGGTTTACGGCGGTTTTTGCTAATTCATTGATGACTAACGTACCCGCACTGGGAAGTTTCCAGCGCAGACCATAAGTATTGTATTTTGAGTCCGCTCTTAAACCTTCCGAGCTTTGACTTCTGGCAACGCCAATATGGTCATACCAACGTTTATTTTCCGATAAAAACCGAATATCTATCGATGGACTCGGTTTTGTACTGGGCAGACCGGCCTGGGACAACATCACACTGGTTGGCCCCAGGGCAGATGACGCGGTACTGCTACCGAAAAACAATCCATAGAAATGAGAGAGCAGTGTTGTGTAGCCGTAATTCAATATCACCCGATCATTAAATAAAGGTTGGTTAATGGAAAAAGCGGAGATAAAAGGATGCCCATCTTGACCATTATTTTTAAAGTTATTGTAGGCATAGTTTAGACCTACACGTAATTGTGCCTTATCAGTGAAACCAATCCGCGATAAATCATAGGTCAGTTCTGTAATAAACATATTACCGGTGGTTAAGCGTTGGCCTACATAGTTAGGATTAGACGTATTTTTCCAGTTTCTTGAAACATCATAGGTTAGATTTGTTAACATTTGGATATTTGCATAAAAACCATGATCTGCCATCTCTTTTCTGAGACCGCCCCATTCAGGAAATACGGTATCGCAGGCGGATGAAACCGAAGGTGTTTCCGGACCTCTTGGTAAAAGGGCATCATATGAGTGACAATCACTTTTTGTCGCTGCAACTGTATTGCTATGAAGAAGAATAAGCGACAGCGTTAATAAAAGAAATTTATTGGCTATTTTCATTTTTTACCTCCGGGGCTTTAAGAATATTTCCGTGACTGCTTATAACATCTTTATACCAGCTAAAACTTTTCTTACGTCGCCGTTCCAGTGTGCCATTGCCCTGGTCATCACGATCGACATAAATAAACCCGTATCGTTTTGACATTTCTGCTGTAGAGGCGCTGACCAAATCTATTGGCCCCCATGAGGTATATCCTAATAACTGAACACCATCTTCAATGGCTTCCCGTACCTGGAATAAATGATCGTTGAGATATTGAATACGATAATCATCAATAATAGTGCCATCGTCTTGAATAATATCTCTGGCACCCAAACCGTTTTCTACAATAAACAGTGGCTTCTGGTAACGGTCATATAGCATATTAAGCAGATAACGAAGACCCTGAGGATCTATTTGCCATCCCCATTCTGAACTGGATAAATAAGGATTTTTCACCGGATTAATCAGATTTCCTGTGTTTTTTGTTATTTCCGGATCTGTCGTTGCACAACAGCTCATGTAGTAACTGAAAGAAAGGAAATCGACGGTTTCTTTGAGTATTTGTGTATCTTCATCTGTTATATCGAGTGTAATATTCTGCTCTTTAAACAGGCGTGTCATATAGGATGGATAATACCCACGAGCCTGTACGTCAAAAAAGAACAGCCATTCCCTATTCTTTTTCAATGATTCTAATACATCATCAGGATGACAAGTTAATGGGTAGTGAGATATTGCCGCTACCATATTACCAATTTTTGCATCGGGAATAATTTTATGGCAGGCTTTAACCGCTTTGGCACTGGCAACGAGCTGATGGTGTAGCGCCTGATAAATGTCCTGAATTTTACTGTTTTCCGATAAGCCTGAGCCAGTAAAGCAAGAAAATAAGGACATGTTAATTTCATTGAATGTCAGCCAATATTTTACTTTATGTTTGTAACGCTCAAAGACAGTTCTGGCATAACGGTCAAAAAATTCAATTATCTTACGATTTCCCCAACCGCCGTATTTTTTTACTAAACTATAAGGCATTTCAAAATGAGAAAGCGTAATTAATGGCTGAATATGATATTTTCTCATTTCGTCAAAAAGGCGATCATAAAAGGCCAGGCCATTTTCGTTCGGTGTTTCCTCATCTCCTTCGGGAAATATGCGTGTCCAGGCGATAGAGGTTCTCAGGCATTTAAATCCCATTTCAGCAAACAGCGCAATATCGTCAGGATAACGATGGTAAAAATCAATACCAATATCCTTGATATGGAAATCACCCAAATTGCGTTCTATACTGGGGCAAATAACGCCGTGGGGTTGTATATCTGAGGTTGATAACCCTTTTCCACCTGTTTGATAAGCGCCTTCGGCCTGATTTGCAGCTAATGCGCCTCCCCAAAGGAAGTCTGCTGGAAATTGTTTTTTCATGGTTTTCCTCTCTTTTATTACTCGTTAAACTTGGAAGATATTGTCTTAATACGGCACGTTTTATCAGCGTTTAAATTAATTTGTTGTGCGGGATATGCTTTAGTCTCTGACGGTACACCGAATAAATAGGTTGCAATACAAGAGAAAATGAATGAACCCAGTGAACCTAAAATTACACCCCAGAAAGCGTTGTCTATTCCAGCCGGGGAAATAAATGAGGTAAACGCAAAGACACCCATACCACCGAAGTTATGTGCTGTCCCAGAATAGAAGCCGACAACAGCACCACCAAGTGCACCACCAATACAACCGATAATAAATGGACGTTTCAGTGGCAGTGTCACACCATAAATAGACGGCTCAGTAATGCCAAACAGACTGGATATCAGTGCAGTTCCTGATAACGTTTTCATATTTTTATCACGTGTACGTAAAAATACGCCCAGTGTTGCACCTGCCTGACCAAATATTGCCGGCTGGAGCAGTGGGGAGAGCATATCTTTTCCCTGTGTCATCATATTATTGATTATTATTGGTATGAGCCCCCAGTGCAGACCGAAAATGACACAAACTTGCCATATTGCTCCCATCAGGATCCCTGCAATGACTGGGTTTAATTGATAGAAAAAGAGATATCCTGCCGCCAGACCATTACTGAGTTCTGTTGCTACAGGGCCAATGACCAGAAAAGTCAAAGGAACGGTAATCAACAGGCACAGGAAAGGCGTAATAAATACTTTGAAAGAGGAATGAAACCAATTATTGAGTTTCTTCTCCAGAAAGCAGCTAAACCATGCTGATAAAATGATAGGAACAACTGTCGAGCTGTAATTAATGAAAGTAATGGGAATACCCAGGAAATTTAAGTGAATGTCTGGCGTTGCTTGCGAAAGTTTAAATGCTTCGGTCATGGTTGGATAAGTTAATACCGCCCCAATAACCATAGTAATAAAAGGGTTTCCGCCAAACCGCTTACCGGCGGTATACCCTAATAAAATAGGCATGAAATAAAGCATTGCATCGCCGGTAGCGAATAAAATTTTATAGGTACCACTGTCTATACTCATCCAATTAAACACGTTGGATAAAGCGATTATTCCTTTAATCAATCCGGCAGCAACTAGCACACCCAATAGGGGTGTAAAAATACTGGAAATAATATCAATTGCTCCATCGAAAATACGTTTTAGACCTTTTGTATTCTCTTTTTTTACCCCTTGATGTGAGGTTACACTTTGTTTATTCTCGGTTTTTTCCTCATTATCCTGTAAGTATTTATTATTAATATCATCGTAGACATCGCCTACATGGCTACCAATAACCACCTGATATTGCCCACCACTCTCTACTACGGTGATAATTTCTGCCGTCTGCTTGAGTAATTCGCTGTCAGCTAAACTTCTATCTTTAAGTTTAAATCGTAAACGTGTAGCACAATGGACAAGGCTGGATATATTCTCTTTCCCACCGATTGTGCTGACTATCTGATCAGCCAGACTTTCGTACCTCATTAGACTTCCCCTTCTTTGAATTAAGTTGAAAACAGCGAAAGGCCGAATTTAAGTCAAAAAAAAACCTAACCCACCGTCTAATAGCCCTGGAATAGGGGCATCGTAGATAATGGATTAGGTTTTGCCCGACGTCAGTCGCAACTAAGTCGGTAACAAGCCTAGATCAATATTTAGAAATTAGTTGCTCTTTATCATACTTGCAAGCTATTAGCTGTAATTTTGGTAAAAATGTGATTGGTCAGTTGGGGATGTTGTTGTGTCATTGACTTTATAAAAATTATGTCTTAGCCTGAAAGATGACATAATGAATATAGTGTACAGGAGTGTCACTGACTCGATCAGGTACAACCAGGTCACGGATATATTTCACCTATTCTGTAGGTTAGTGCTGATAATGGTTTATCCTGTAAGGTATATTTTTTGTTAACGATAATAAAACTCATAAATAATAATGTCGTTCTTGCTATTGATGAGCATAATAATGAAATGATTCTTATGGATAAGGGCATAGGATTTAATCGGAAAAAAGGGGATCGGCTGCATATTCAAGATGTTGCAAAGGTTTTTACTGTCGAAAAACACTATAAGATAAATCAGATCCTTTCTACTATCCCTGTTTCAGTTATAGAGCTAACTGAGATAATTATCACATTAGGTAAAGATTTTCTTGCCAAGCCGCTTAACGATTCATTACTCATTACTTTGTCAGAACATTTAAACTTCGCATTTGAGCGTGTGAGCAAAGGATATCAGATTGGTAATGTTTTGCAGTGGGAGATTCCTCATCTTTATCCGTTAGAATATGAAATTGGTAAACAGGCGCTTATTCATATTAATAACCAGATTGAAATGCCATTACCGCCGATAGAAGCTTCATTGATTGCCTTGCATTTTGTTAATGCTCAATATGAAGGGCAATCGATGGGAGATACATTAAAATTAACGAATTTGATTAATAAAACCGTTAAGCTCATTCACTACTATTTTCATGTTAACCTTGATTCAACGTCAGTAAATTATTCTCGTTTTATTACTCATCTGCGCTATTTCTTAATCAGGCAAAATAAAAATGAGCACTCGTCTGCTATTGAAATGGATTTTTCATTGCAAGAATTGATAGAGGAAAAGTATTTCAAAAGTTACAACTGTGCAGTGAAATTAATAAAGTATCTGCGAGAAAAATATCAGTGGAAAGTTCCCGATGATGAACTGATTTATTTGGTGATTCATATAGAACGGGTGGTCAATGATAGTTATAAGGCCAGAGATTAATAGCAAGTGAATCGCCAAACAGGCGTGTAGACAGGTATTAATTTAAACAATATGAGATAAATAGACTTATGTGGTTTGGTTATTTTTGACAATAGATTAGATTTGGGTGGTAAAAATGAATTATGAAGACTTTGCGAAAGATATTATTATATTTCTTGGGGGAAGGGGGAATATAAATAAAAGTTGGCATTGTGTTACCAGATTGCGTTTTAATGTTATAGATGATAGTAAAGTAGATATTGCCGAGATAAAGAAAATGCATGGGGTTATGGGGGCGCGTTTCCACAGTGGACAGTTGCAAATAATTATTGGCAATAGAGTTATTGAAATATTTAGTGAAATAATTAAGCAATTAAAAGAAAGTGAAGGTAGCTATGATGACCAAAATGAAAGCCGGGTAAGTCATGTTTTTGATATAATTTCAGGTATATTTGTTCCTATATTGCCGGTGATAGTTGGCGCTGGATTACTGAAAGGCGGATTGATTTTCTTCTATATGATGAACTGGGTTTCAGCGGAGAGTAATGAGTATAAATTATTATATATTCTTTCTGATGCACCTCTGTATTTTTTGCCTGTTCTTCTTGCCTTTTCGGCGGCAAGAAAATTTAAAACTAACGAATTTATTGCAGCAACATTAGCATGTATTTTAATTTATCCAACATTATCTGATCTTATCAGCGCCTCCGATGGTGGATATCTTGATGTGTTTGGTATCTCTGTTCCAGCTATTCATTATAGCTACACTGCTATTCCAATTATTTTAGGTGTTTGGTTGCTTAGTTATATCCATAGATGGGTAGATAGATTTATTCCAACGGTATTAAAAATAATATTTACGCCATTGTTAGTCTTATTGATTTCTGTGCCGATTTTATTAATTATTGCTGCGCCATTGGGGAATACAATTGGCCTGTATCTTGAGAAGGTGATCTTAGAATTATTTTCTGTAGTTGGACCATTTGCGGGATTATTACTGGGAGGGCTGATACCTGTTTTGGTCATTACTGGAATGCATTATGCTTTTTTACCGAGTGTTTTTGCTAACTTTAAATCTCTCGGATATGATTTTATGTTGTTACCAATCAGCTTCGTCAGTAATATTGCACAAGCCGGTGCTACATTGGCGGTTGCAATTAAAATTAAAGATAGGCAGATGAAATCATTAGCATATTCAGCCTCATTTTCTGCTTTTTTAGGGGTAACTGAACCTGCAATGTATGGTATTACTCTTAAA
The DNA here is from genome assembly GCF_025384845.1 of Photorhabdus temperata. Classification (NCBI taxonomy): domain Bacteria; kingdom Pseudomonadati; phylum Pseudomonadota; class Gammaproteobacteria; order Enterobacterales; family Morganellaceae; genus Photorhabdus; species Photorhabdus temperata. The sequence continues at coordinate 7,954 of NZ_JAJAFX010000001.1, forward strand.
TTAAGAAAATCTTTTTATGCTTCGTTAATTGGTGGAGCAGTTGGTGGGGCTATTGTGGGTATTTTTTCTATAAAAATATTTGCTTTTAGTATTCCAGGATTGGTATCACTCCCTTTTTATATGCAAAAAGATAGCAATAATTTTCTTTTTATTTTATTTGGGATTTGCAGTAGTTTCTTAGTTGCGTTTATACTCACGTTATTAATGAAATTAGAATCTAATACTGATTCTATGGTATTAAAAAATCTATATTCTTCGAAAACTAAAAAACTCACATTACTTTCTCCTATGACGGGTGAAATTAAACCTCTTTCAAGCGTACCTGACGACACTTTTTCTGAAAAAATTATTGGTGATGGTGTTGCTATTATTCCTACCGAAGGGGTGGTGAAAGCACCTTTTAATGGTAAGGTTTCAATGATTACTCCAACTGGACATGCTATTGGTTTGATTTCCGAACAAGGAGTTGAATTATTGATTCATATTGGTATTGAAACTGTAGATTTACAAGGAAAGGGATTTAATTTGCAAGTTATGGAAGGCCAGACTGTGGTTGCCGGTGATATATTAGTTAATTTTGATATCTTTTTTCTTCAAGAAAATCGGATTCAATTAATATCGCCAATTATTATCACCAATAGCGAAGAATATTGTGAAATAACTTCTACTGAGAAAAAATCAGTTATAGCGTTTAAGGATTGTTTGCTAATTGTTAATAAGTATTAATTTTTGGTGATTTATATATATTAATAATTTTCTTAATATATTTTAAGTAATATGAGTTCATGTAGAACACGAATATTTTGCGATAAAAAATCAAACAATTCATATTGACAACCAGTCTTGAAGGGGCTAGTTTTTATTGTGGAATATATAAGGTTGAGGAATGACCACAGCTTGGCATCCCTGATAAAGAAGAACGATAAGCATTAATGAAATGACTACTGCTGAACTCGAAAAAATTCATGCTGAAATAGCAAAATTAATGGCGGAAACAACAAAGATAAACCGTGAGGCCATATGGTATCCGATTGTCGTCGCCTCCTGCCTTATTGGTGCGGTAGCTGCCATTACAACTCTATTGCTCAAATTCATTTAACAGTTCCCTCTGGTTGATAATCTACTTTTATTGAGATGTAGATCATCAATAGATCGGTTATAACGAATTATTCTGGCTATAAAATCGATTTTTTTCGAAATTATAGTTGGAGTACTATTTATAACCCGATCAATTTCAGAGGTTAATCATCGTGACTGCAATTATTCGTCAATTCCTGAAATTAGAAGCGGCTGGCGGGCTTCTTCTTATCATTGCGGCCATTATTGCGCTGATAATGGCGAATTCGCCATTACAGGGTATTTATCAGCAATTTCTTAACATTCCGGTGGCAGTACAATTTTCTGCATTGGAAATAAATAAATCTTTATTATTGTGGATTAATGACGGCTTGATGGCTGTCTTCTTTTTGATTGTTGGTTTGGAAGTTAAGCGTGAGCTGCTGGAAGGTTCTTTAGCGGGGCGTGATAAAGCGGTATTTCCCGTGATAGCGGCGATTGGTGGTATGGTCGCTCCAGCATTGATTTATCTGCTATTTAATGGCAGTGATGAGTTTACCCGTCAGGGATGGGCTATTCCTGCGGCAACAGATATCGCATTTGCTCTGGGTGTGATGGCGCTATTGGCTAAACGGGTACCAACAGAACTTAAGGTTTTTCTGCTGGCATTAGCGATTATTGATGATCTGGGTGTTATTGTGATCATCGCTCTGTTTTATACCAAAACAGTTTCCCTTGTCGCGCTTGGATTATCGGCAGCAATGATTGCTGCATTGGCTTGGATGAATTGGCGTGGTGTCGAAAAAACATCGGCTTATTTGGCTGTTGGCGCAATTCTTTGGGTCTGTATTCTGAAATCGGGCGTTCATGCAACGCTGGCCGGCGTCATCGTTGGTTTTCTTATTCCTCTGCGTTGCCGGAGTGGTCATTCTCCCTCTGAATCACTTGAACATGGATTACATCCTTGGGTGGCGTATCTTATTTTGCCGTTATTTGCATTTGCCAATGCCGGTGTGATCCTGAGTGGAGTTACACTGAATGGTTTGACTGATATGTTACCGCTGGGCATTGCGACGGCTCTGTTTCTTGGTAAGCCATTGGGAATTTTCCTGTTCAGCTATATTTCCATCAAGATAGGATTTGCTAAATTGCCACAACAGATTAGTCTTAAACAGATATTTGCTGTTTCGGTGCTTTGTGGGATTGGCTTTACCATGTCCATCTTTATTTCAGGATTGGCTTTTGAAGGCGCAGGTGAATTTTTCAGTACCTATTCTCGTCTGGGAATTCTGATTGGTTCAACAACTGCCGCGTTAATTGGTTATGGCTTGTTACGAATGGTCTTACCAAAGAAAAAGTGATGGCAGAGCCGTGATAAATTAATTAATTTAGCCTGATAGTCTCAGAAAGAATTTCCGAACTGACTCTCATTTTTGTACTCGCGGTACAACAATAACATTGTATCGCGGATATTTTATGTAGCGAAAAAACAGGAAATCGCCGTACAACGGTAAATTAGGAATGTATGGCTGGCGTTGGTTATCAGACGAAAGCGATACACAAGGAAAAACATATGCGGGTGTCACATCTGAATTTTAATCATCTCTATTATTTCTGGCATGTTTGCAAGGAAGGATCTGTGGTTGGGGCGGCAGAAGCGCTTTATCTGACGCCGCAGACGATTACAGGGCAAATAAAAGCACTGGAGGAGCGTTTAGGCGGAAAGCTGTTCAAACGCCAAGGACGGGGTCTGGTGCCATCAGAACTGGGACAGCTTATCTTCCGCTATGCGGATAAGATGTTTATGCTGAGTCAGGAGATGCTGGATATTGTTAACTACAGCCGTGAATCCAACCTGTTGTTTGATGTTGGTGTTGCTGATGCATTATCCAAACGTCTGGTTAGCCAGGTATTGGAAACCGCGGTGGTGGAACATGAGCAGATCCATCTGCGCTGTTTTGAATCAACCCATGAATTGCTGCTTGAGCAACTTAGTCAGCACAAACTCGATATGATACTGTCTGATTGCCCGGTGGATTCTTCCCAGCAGGAAGGGTTGTTCTCGGTAAAACTGGGTGAATGCAATGTCAGTTTCTTCTGCCGGCAACCTGTTCCGGAAAAGCCTTTCCCAGAATGTTTAGAGGAACGTCGCCTGTTGGTACCAGGACGTCGCTCTATGTTAGGGCGTAAACTGTTGACCTGGATTCGTAATAAAAATCTTCAGGTTGAAGTTCTGGGTGAATTTGATGATGCCGCATTAATGAAAGCGTTTGGTATGTATCATAATGCGATTTTCGTTGCGCCGTCTTTGTATACCAATGATATTTTTGCTGACAATGATATTGCTGAAATTGGTCGGCTGGATGCAGTGCAGGAAGAGTATTATGTGATTTTTGCTGAACGAATGATTCAACATCCGGCGGTTCAGCGCGTGTGTAATAAAGATTTTTCCGCGTTGTTTAATGCGCCATCTAAGAAGCGGACTTAAAAAATAATTGATAATAATCGCAAACAACAAAAAAACCGGCGAAAGCCGGTTTTTCAGTAATCTAAACGCAAATTATTACATTGCGTTGATTTGAGCTGCCAGATTAGATTTATGACGTGCTGCTTTATTTTTGTGGATCAGACCTTTACAGGCGTGACGATCGACAATAGGTTGCATGTCATTAAATGCTTTCTGTGCAGATTCTTTATCGCCAGTGGCGATAGCAGCATAGACCTTCTTGATGAAGGTACGCACCATAGAACGACGGCTAGCGTTGTGCTGACGACGTTTTTCAGACTGAATGGCGCGTTTCTTAGCTGATTTGATATTAGCCAAGGTCCAACTCCCAAATATATTCTATCGAGGACAATTCAAAGGCCGAGGAATATGCCTGTTCAGCCTTCTTTTGTCAATGGATTTGTGCAAATAAGCGCCGTTGTACTGCGGCACTTGTTACGTTGTGATGGCGCAGGATTTTATCAGCTTAGTTAGCTGGAATACAGTCTTTCACAATAAAAATCTCATTGAATAGTCCTGATGAGAAATAAAATAAATATTTTTCGGGATTCCTGCCCGTTTTTGTTGTATGAATCAGGGTTATTAATTTTAGCCATCTTATGATGGTGGGTTAACCTTGCGCTTTGTACAAGGTATAATTTGGCAATTTCCAGGGTATTGAGCCAGCTATGGAGCTAATTCGCGGTATACGTAATATCCGGGCGCGTCACCATGGTTGCGTGCTGACGATTGGTAATTTTGATGGCGTCCACAGAGGCCATCAGGCACTACTGAAGCACTTAAAACGCGAAGGGCAGCGTCTGGGTTTACCGGTAACGGTTATGATTTTTGAACCACAACCCTTGGAAGTTTTTGCCAGGGATAATGCTCCAGCCCGTTTGACGAGATTGAGGGATAAAGCTAAATATCTCGCCCGGTATGGAGTGGATTATTTATTATGTGTGAAATTTGACAGGAATTTTGCGGCAAATACGCCAGAAGCCTTTGTTTCGCGGTTGCTCGTGGAAAAATTGGGTGTTAAGTTTCTGGCGGTAGGAGATGACTTTCGTTTTGGCAAATCCCGCAGTGGTGACTTTGCCTTTCTACAGCAAGCCGGTGAAACATACGGTTTTGACGTGACCAACAGCGAAAGTTTTTGTGACAGTGGTTTGCGGATCAGCAGCACCGTTATCCGTCAGGCACTGCAAGATGATGATTTGGTATTAGCTGAAACATTATTGGGACATCCATATAGTATTTGTGGCCGGGTCGTTCATGGTAGACGGCTGGGGAGTACTATTGGCTTTCCAACAGCTAATTTGCCATTAAAACGTTTAGTCGCTCCTGTACAAGGCGTTTATGTCGTTGAAGTCTATGGCCTGGGAGATAAGCCTTTACCGGGTGTTGCCAATATTGGTACACGTCCAACCGTCTCTGGTCAGGGCCAACAACTTGAAGTACATCTGATTGATACCCAAATGGATCTGTATGGGCGTCATATTGATGTGGTGTTACGCAAAAAACTGCGTAATGAGCAGCGGTTTGCTTCCCTTGATGCACTCAAGCAGCAAATTGCTAATGATTTGGTCGCTGCGAAGGAATTTTTTAAACAGCTGCCAGTGTCATGTATCTAGCGGAAAATTGGAATTGAGAATCGAATGAGTGACTATAAAAATACCCTGAACCTACCAGAAACAGGGTTTCCAATGCGCGGAGACTTAGCAAAGCGCGAACCAGACATGCTAAAACGTTGGTACAAAGATGAGCTGTATCAGGTAATTCGTAAAGCAAAAGCCGGTAAAAAAACATTTATTCTGCATGACGGCCCTCCTTATGCGAACGGCAGCATTCATATTGGTCACTCAGTCAATAAGATTCTCAAAGATATTATTATTAAATCCAAAGGGATGGCGGGATATGATTCGCCATATGTACCCGGTTGGGATTGCCATGGTTTACCCATTGAGCTTAAGGTTGAGCAGATTATTGGTAAGCCGGGAGAAAAATTTTCCGCTGCTGAATTCCGTGCCGAGTGCCGCAAATATGCCAAAGAGCAGATAGACGGTCAGAAGGAAGACTTTATCCGTCTGGGCGTATTAGGTGACTGGGATCGCCCATACCTGACGATGGACTTTAAGACTGAAGCCAACGTTATTCGTGCACTGAGCCGTATTATTGCCAATGGACATTTGTTGAAAGGCGCTAAGCCTGTTCACTGGTGTACTGATTGTGGTTCATCATTGGCTGAAGCGGAAGTTGAGTATTACGACAAAACGTCTCCATCTATTGACGTGCGTTTTGATGCTGTTGATACGGTAGCTGTTTACGAGAAATTTGGCGTGCAGGCATCAGATCAACCCGTTTCTCTGGTGATCTGGACAACCACGCCATGGACGTTACCGGCTAACCGCGCGATCGCTTTGCATGCTGAATTTGACTATCAATTAGTACAAATTGATGGTGAATGTCTGATCCTGGCTGCTGATTTGGTCGAAAGTGTGATGCAGCGCGCGGGTGTGGCATCGTGGACCGTGCTGGGGCATTGTGCGGGTTCCGCGCTGGAACTGTTGCGCTTCAAACATCCATTTATGGGTTTCGATTCACCGGTTGTACTGGGCGAACACGTTACATTGGATGCGGGTACCGGTGCTGTCCATACTGCGCCAGGTCATGGCCCGGACGATTTTGTTATTGGTCAGAAATATGGTTTGGAAGTTGCAAACCCGGTTGGTCCGAATGGCTGCTATCTGCCGGGGACTTATCCTTCTCTGGATGGCGTGTTTGTCTTTAAGGCGAACGATATTATTCTGAATATCCTGAGTGAAAACAACGCACTGTTGCACCTGGAAAAATTACAGCACAGCTATCCTTGTTGCTGGCGTCACAAGGCGCCAATCATTTTCCGCGCCACGCCGCAGTGGTTTGTCAGCATGGATCAAAATGGTCTGCGCAAGCAATCGCTGAAAGAGATCAAAGGTGTTCAGTGGATCCCTGGCTGGGGGCAGGCCCGTATTGAAGCAATGGTTGAGAACCGTCCTGACTGGTGTATTTCACGTCAACGTACCTGGGGCACCCCTATGTCCCTGTTTGTCCATAAAGAGACGGAAGAACTTCATCCACGCACTGTCGAGCTGATGGAAGAAGTTGCCAAGCGTGTTGAAGTTGATGGTATTCAGGCGTGGTGGGATCTGGAACCAGCTGAATTGCTGGGCGATGATGCGGCTAACTATGTCAAAATCTTTGATACTCTGGATGTGTGGTTCGATTCTGGCTCAACCCATTCATCGGTTGTTGATGTCCGTCCTGAATTCCAGGGCAACGCAGCGGATATCTATCTGGAAGGTTCAGATCAGCATCGTGGCTGGTTTATGTCTTCCCTGATGATCTCAACCGCAATGAAAGGCAAAGCGCCTTACCGTCAGGTACTGACACATGGTTTCACGGTGGATGGTCAGGGCCGTAAGATGTCTAAGTCTATCGGCAACACCATTAGCCCACAGGATGTGATAAATAAATTAGGGGCGGATATTCTGCGTCTGTGGGTTGCTTCTACTGATTATACCGGTGAAATTGCGGTATCGGATGAAATCCTGAAACGTTCTGCTGATGCATATCGTCGTATCCGTAACACAGCGCGTTTCCTGCTGGCAAACCTGAATGGTTTTGATCCTGAACTACATAGGGTTAAACCGGAAGAGATGGCGGTGTTGGATCGCTGGGCTGTGGGTCGTGCTCAGGCTGCTCAGGCAGATATTACAAAATGTTACGATGAGTGTGATTTCCACTCTGTTGTTCAGCGTTTAATGCAGTTCTGTTCTGTGGAAATGGGTTCGTTCTATCTTGATATCATTAAAGACCGTCAATATACCGCGAAGGGCGATAGTCTGGCTCGCCGCAGTTGCCAGACTGCGCTGTATCATATTGCAGAAGCATTGGTTCGTTGGATGGCGCCTATTCTCTCCTTCACTGCGGATGAAGTCTGGAATGAATTGCCTGGTAAACGCGCTCAGTATGTATTTACCGAAGAGTGGTATGACGGCTTGTTTGGCCTAGCCGCAGGCGAACAAATGAATGATGCTTTCTGGGCTGATTTACTGGCTGTTCGTGGTGAAGTCAACAAAGTGCTGGAGCAGGCACGTGCAGATAAACATATTCGCAGCTCTTTGGAAGCCGCCGTCACTCTGTATGCAAATAATGAACTGGCTGATAAATTGAACAGCCTGGGAGATGAATTGCGTTTTGTTCTGCTGACATCTCAGGTTTCTGTTGCGGCTTATGAACAGGCAGGTGGTGATGCGCAGCAAAGCGAAATCGACAGCCTGAAAATTACTTTCCGTAAAGCGGATGGTGAAAAATGTCCTCGTTGCTGGCATTACGCTAAAGATGTGGGATTGGTGGCGGAGCATGCAGAACTTTGTGGCCGCTGTGTAACTAATGTTGCCGGTAACGGCGAAAAACGTAAGTTTGCCTGATGAATAGACCTATTTGCTCCACTGGCCTTCGCTGGCTTTGGTTAGTTGCCGTGGTATTGATTCTGGATCTGGGTAGTAAACAGTTAGTGCTAAAACACTTTTATCTGTATGAATCTATTCCATTAATACCTTATTTCAACCTGACTTATGCCCAGAATCTGGGGGCGGCTTTCAGTTTTCTTGCGGATAAAGACGGCTGGCAACGTTGGTTATTTGCATTAATTGCCGTTGCTATTTCAGTTGTATTGGTGGTGATGATGTATCGTTCCAGTGCAAAGAAGAAACTGAGTAATATCGCTTATGCCCTGATTATTGGTGGAGCATTGGGTAATCTGTTTGACCGGTTGGTTCATGGTTTTGTCATCGATTTTATTGATTTTTATGTCGGTGACTGGCACTTTCCAACCTTTAATATCGCCGATATGGCGATATGCATCGGAGCGGCATTGGTTATCATTGATAGCTTTTTAAGCCCGGATGAAAAGACAATTAAAGCAGGATAAAAGCCTATTTTAGTAGGCGTTATTGTTCAGGCGGTTCTTGTGAATGAATAGTGAACTTGGGCAGTGTCCAGGTTCGCTTTTTACGACAAAGAGCCGCAAATAAAATAGGTTCTGAGTAATATGTCAAAGCAGGTACATGCAGATAGTGCGGTTTTACTGCATTTCACGTTAAAACTGCAAGATGGTTCTACAGCCGATTCCACCCACCATCAGGGCAAACCTGCATTATTCCGTTTAGGTGATGGAACCCTTTCTTCACCTTTGGAGCAGCAGCTTACCGGCCTGAAAGAGAGAGAGAAACACACATTTACTCTGGCTGGTGAGGCTGTATTTGGTAAACCGAATCCTGATCTGATTCAATATTTTACGCCGCGTGATTTTGCCGAAACGGGTATTCCTGAAATTGGAACTATAATGTTATTTACGGCAATGAATGGCAGTGAAATGCCAGGCATTGTAAAAGAAGTGGCAGAGGAGTCCGTCATTGTTGATTTCAATCACCCGTTAGCCGATCAGAACATCACATTTGAGATTGAAGTGTTGGAAATTGATCCACAGTTGGAGGAAAACCATGCAGATATTGCTGGCTAACCCTCGTGGTTTTTGTGCCGGCGTTGACCGGGCCATCAGTATTGTAGAACGTGCTCTGGAATTATATGGTGCACCGATCTATGTTCGCCATGAGGTTGTACATAACCGCTATGTTGTGGATAACCTGCGCAAGCGGGGGGCTATCTTTATTGAAGACATCGCAGAAGTACCCGATGATGCGATTCTGATTTTTTCTGCCCACGGCGTTTCACAGGCGATCCGCGCGGAAGCCCGTTCCCGCAATCTGACGATGCTGTTCGATGCGACTTGTCCCTTGGTGACCAAAGTTCATATGGAAGTGGCTAGAGCCAGTCGCAAAGGCAAAGAAGCTATTCTGATCGGTCACGCAGGGCATCCGGAAGTTGAAGGAACAATGGGTCAGTACAATAATGCTGATGGTGGAATGTATCTGGTTGAATCTCCTGAAGATGTGTGGAATCTGAAAGTCAAAGATGAAGATAACTTGTGTTTTATGACTCAAACTACGTTATCTGTTGATGACACTTCAGAAGTGATTGATGCGCTTAATGAGCGATTCCCCAACATTGTCGGTCCCCGTAAAGATGATATCTGCTATGCGACGACTAACCGCCAAGAAGCGGTACGGGATCTGGCATCGGATGCTGATGTTGTACTGGTTGTTGGTTCGAAGAATTCATCTAACTCTAACCGCCTGGCGGAGTTAGCTCAACGTGTTGGTAAACCTGCTTACCTGATAGATTCTGCTGATGATATTAAAAAAGAGTGGATAACTGGCGTTTCTCTGGTTGGCGTGACTGCGGGAGCTTCGGCGCCGGATATCTTAGTTCAGCAAGTCATTGAACGGCTGAAAAATCTTGGTGCTGATTCTGTCGAGGAATTACATGGCAGGGAAGAGAATATTGTTTTCGAAGTGCCGAAAGAGTTACGTGTTGAGGTTAAACAGATTAGTTAAAAAGTACTGCGCCAGATTAAGAGTGAGGTTGCTCATAATCTATTGATTTAAAATATTTATCTGACTGATCGCCTGTGTTAAATCAGGAAAGGGATTAATTCACAGTGAGGGCTTATGGCTGATACAGAAATTCGTGTTGCTATTGTTGGTGCTGGTGGGCGTATGGGGCGTCAGTTAATACAGGCTATCCATCAATTGAGTGGCGTCGCTCTTGGTGCAGCTTTAGAACGCTTAGGTTCTTCTCTGATTGGCGCGGATGCCGGAGAATTGGCGGGTATTGGTAATATAGGCGTTACTGTTTGTGATGACCTGAAAAATGTTGTTGATAATTTTGATGTTCTTATCGATTTTACCCGCCCGGAAGGAACGCTTGCCCATCTTGAAATCTGCCGTCAGAACGGTAAAGCGATGGTTATCGGCACCACAGGTTTTGATGATGAAGGTAAGCAGGCGATTAAAGATGCTTCCGCGGATATCCCGATAGTATTTGCTGCAAATTTCAGTGTTGGTGTGAATCTGGTGCTTAAATTACTGGAAAAAGCGGCGAAAGTGATGGGTGAATATACTGATATCGAGATTATCGAAGCACATCACCGCCATAAAGTGGATGCACCATCAGGAACGGCGTTAGCGATGGGAGAATCTATTGCCCATACTTTAGGGTGGGATCTTAAAGAGTGTGCTGTCTATGCCCGTGAAGGTTATACCGGTGAACGTGATCCGAAAAGTATTGGTTTTGCGACTATTCGTGCCGGGGATATCGTTGGTGAACATACCGCTATATTTGCAGATATGGGTGAGAGAGTTGAGATAACTCATAAGGCTTCCAGCCGGATGACATTTGCAAATGGGGCGGTAAAGTCAGCATTATGGTTAAGTGGTAAAAATAGTGGTCTTTTTGATATGAAAGACGTTTTAAACCTCGATTTTATTTAAAATTTTATTTTTATAACTAATTGATATCGCATAATTAAATTATCTATTATGCGATTTTTGATTGCTTGATATGATTTAATTAATTTTTTGTGGATTTTGTTTGTTTTTCTCTCTTTTTTACCTTTGTTTTTCAGTTTTTTTCTCTTTTTTATGGTTATTTTCAATTCTTCACCTGAAAATTAAATCTTCTATGCTGGTAATCGTTTTCTAAACTAACTTTGTCTCTATTTTTGGTCTTATTTTATCAGTTTATCCAGTGAAGTACGCAAAAAAATAATAAAAGTAACATTTTTTGTAGACAACTATCCCTCTCATCATTAGAATGCGCGCAATTTGCCAAAATTTTGCCTAAAAAGCAGCTTTGGCATTGATTTTGACGAACAAATCTGAATTAATATGCACTAATTGTGATTGATTATTCCCTGGAGGGTGTTTTGATTAAGTCAGCTATATTGGTTCTGGAAGACGGAACCCAATTCCACGGTCGCGCCATAGGTGCTGAAGGGGCGGCAGTTGGGGAAGTGGTTTTCAATACCTCAATGACCGGATATCAAGAAATTCTTACAGACCCTTCCTATTCCCGCCAAATTGTCACTCTTACTTATCCCCATATTGGTAATGTCGGTGTTAACTCAGTCGATAAAGAATCACTAAAAGTTCAGGCCCAGGGGCTGGTAATTCGTGATCTGCCGTTATTGACCAGTAACTTCCGCAGCGAAGAAACGCTTTCTGATTACCTTAAGCGCCATAATATTGTTGCGATAGCGGATATCGATACTCGTAAACTGACCCGCTTGTTAAGGGAAAAAGGTTCACAGAATGGTTGTATTATAGCAGGTAAGCAGATTAACGCTCAGGTTGCACTGGAAAAAGCACAAGCGTTCCCAGGGCTGGAAGGGATGGATTTGGCAAAAGAGGTGACAACGGAGCAGGTTTATCCGTGGTTACAGGGGAGCTGGACTCTGGCAGATGGATTACCGGAAGAGAAGCAAGAACAGGAGCTGCCTTATCATGTTGTTGCTTATGACTTTGGTGCAAAACGCAATATTTTGCGGATGCTGGTAGATCGTGGCTGTCGCTTGACAGTGGTTCCCGCTCAGACACCGGCTGAGGATGTATTGAAGCTGAATCCAGATGGTATTTTCTTGTCCAATGGTCCGGGCGACCCGGTACCTTGTGGCTATGCGATTGAAACAATTAAAACTCTCCTTGAGACAAATATTCCGATCTTTGGTATTTGCCTTGGGCACCAACTGCTGGCATTGGCGAGTGGCGCCGAGACAATGAAAATGAAATTTGGCCATCACGGCGGCAACCATCCAGTAAAAGATCTTGATCGTAATATTGTGATGATTACCGCACAGAACCACGGTTTTGCTGTGGATGAAAAGTCACTGCCGGCAAATATACGTGTGACCCATAAATCCCTGTTTGACGGTACGTTGCAAGGAATTCATCGTACAGATAAACCGGCATTCAGCTTCCAGGGGCATCCGGAAGCCAGCCCAGGCCCACACGAAACTGCGTCACTGTTCGATCACTTTATTGCATTGATTGAACAGTATTGTCAGCAAAATAATCGTCATAACACCAAGTAATCAGGAGAAAATAAAATGGCAAAACGTACTGATATTAAAAGTATCCTGATCCTGGGTGCCGGCCCAATTGTTATCGGTCAGGCTTGTGAGTTCGACTACTCAGGTGCACAGGCTTGTAAAGCGTTACGGGAAGAAGGTTATCGTGTCGTGCTGGTGAACTCAAACCCTGCCACCATCATGACTGATCCAGAAATGGCGGATGCCACTTATATTGAGCCGATCCACTGGGAAGTGGTACGTAAAATCATTGAAAAAGAGCGTCCTGATGCGGTTTTGCCAACCATGGGTGGACAAACTGCGCTGAACTGTGCGTTGGAACTGGAACGCCAAGGGGTTTTGCAGGAATTTGGCGTGACTATGATTGGCGCTACCGCAGATGCGATTGATAAAGCGGAAGATCGTCGCCGTTTCGATATGGCAATGAAAAAGATAGGCTTGGAAACCCCGCGTTCTGGTATTGCCCATTCAATGGAAGAAGCGCTGGTCGTTGCAGATAAAGTCGGTTTTCCTTGTATTATCCGTCCTTCCTTTACTATGGGAGGAAGTGGTGGCGGTATCGCTTATAACCGCGAAGAATTTGAAGAAATTTGTGAGCGTGGTTTGGATCTTTCGCCAACCAACGAGCTATTGATTGATGAATCTTTGATTGGCTGGAAAGAGTATGAAATGGAGGTGGTGCGGGATAAAAATGATAATTGCATCATCGTCTGTTCGATTGAAAACTTCGATGCCATGGGGATTCACACTGGCGATTCCATCACTGTCGCGCCGGCACAAACGCTGACCGATAAAGAGTACCAAATCATGCGTAACGCTTCGATGGCGGTACTGCGTGAAATCGGTGTGGAAACTGGAGGTTCTAACGTACAGTTTGCGGTGAACCCGAAAAATGGCCGTTTGGTTATCATCGAAATGAACCCGCGTGTTTCCCGTTCTTCTGCGCTGGCTTCGAAAGCGACAGGCTTCCCGATTGCCAAAATTGCCGCCAAGCTGGCGGTAGGTTATACCCTTGATGAACTGATGAATGATATCACTGGTGGTCGCACGCCAGCTTCCTTTGAACCTTCTATTGATTACGTAGTGACTAAAATTCCTCGTTTCAATTTCGAGAAATTTGCCGGTGCCAATGATCGCCTGACGACTCAGATGAAATCTGTTGGTGAGGTGATGGCGATTGGGCGCACTCAGCAGGAATCCCTGCAAAAAGCGTTGCGTGGTTTGGAAGTGGGGGCAACCGGCTTTGATCCGAAAGTCAGTCTGGATGATCCGCAAGCATTGACCAAAATTCGCCGCGAATTGAAAGATGCTGGTGCTGAGCGTATCTGGTATATCGCCGATGCTTTCCGCGCCGGTATGTCGGTTGACGGTGTTTTCAATCTGACGGATATTGACCGCTGGTTTTTGGTGCAAATTGAAGAGCTGGTGCGACTGGAAGAGCAAGTGGCTGAGCAGGGAATTAACAGCCTGACTGTCGATTTCCTGCGTCATTTGAAACGCAAAGGCTTTGCTGATGCACGTCTGGCGCAACTGGTCGGTGTGGCGGAAAAAGAGATCCGCAAACTGCGTTATAAATATAATTTGTATCCGGTTTACAAACGGGTTGATACCTGTGCGGCAGAATTTGCGACTGATACCGCATACATGTATTCCACTTATGAAGATGAGTGTGAAGCCAATCCGAATAATGATAAGCCAAAAATCATGGTATTGGGCGGTGGTCCTAACCGTATTGGACAAGGGATCGAGTTTGACTACTGTTGTGTTCATGCATCACTGGCACTGCGTGAAGATGGTTATGAAACCATCATGGTGAATTGTAACCCGGAAACAGTTTCAACAGATTACGATACTTCGGATCGCCTCTATTTCGAACCGGTGACTTTGGAAGATGTGCTTGAAATTGTGCGTGTTGAGCAACCAAAAGGGGTGATTGTTCAGTATGGCGGGCAGACTCCGTTGAAATTGGCTCGTGAGTTGGAAACCGCAGGTGTGCCAATTATTGGTACCAGCCCGGATGCGATTGATCGTGCTGAAGATCGTGAGCGTTTCAAACAGGCGGTCAATCGTCTCGGTCTGAAACAACCAGAAAATGCCACTGTGGCGACGATTGAACGAGCGGTTGAGAAAGGGAATGCGTTGGGTTATCCGCTGGTGGTTCGCCCATCTTATGTTCTGGGTGGCCGTGCGATGGAAATTGTATATGACGAAGCTGACTTGCGCCGTTATTTCCAGACAGCGGTCAGTGTATCTAATGATGCCCCGGTACTGCTTGATTGTTTCCTTGATGATGCCATAGAAGTGGATGTTGATGCTATCTGTGACGGTGAACGAGTGCTGATTGGTGGCATTATGGAACATATTGAGCAGGCAGGTGTTCACTCCGGTGATTCAGCCTGTTCACTACCGGCTTACACATTGAGTCAGGAAATTCAGGATGTCATGCGTCAGCAGGTAGAAAAACTGGCGTTTGAGTTGTGTGTCCGCGGCTTGATGAATGTCCAGTTTGCAGTCAAGAATGACGAAGTTTATCTGATTGAAGTCAACCCGCGTGCGGCTCGTACTGTGCCATTTGTTTCTAAAGCTACCGGTTTGCCACTGGCGAAAGTTGCGGCTCGTGTGATGGTGGGTCAGTCTCTGGCCGAGCAGGGTGCAACTCAGGAGATCATCCCGCCATATTACTCGGTGAAAGAGGTTGTACTGCCCTTTGACAAATTCCCTGGTGTGGATCCGATTCTTGGGCCTGAAATGCGGTCAACTGGGGAAGTGATGGGTGTTGGCCGCACGTTCGCAGAAGCTTTCTCAAAAGCACTGTTGGGATGTAACTCCAGAATGAAACAAAGTGGCAGAGCGCTTTTGTCGGTGCGTGATGGTGATAAAGGCCGGGTCGTAGATTTGGCCGCTAAGTTGCTGAAACAGGGCTTTGAATTGGATGCGACTCACGGTACGGCAGTTGTGCTGGGTGAAGCCGGTATCAATCCTCGTTTGGTGAACAAAGTTCACGAAGGACGTCCGCATATTCAGGATAGAATCAAAAATGGTGAGTATAGCTATATTGTGAACACCACCGCGGGCCGTCAGGCGATTGAAGATTCCAAGCTTATTCGCCGTAGTGCACTGCAATATAAAGTGCATTATGACACCACATTGAATGGTGGTTTTGCTACAACAATGGCACTGAGCGCAGATCCGACCGAGCAGGTGATTTCTGTACAGGAAATGCATGCGGAGATTAATAGCTAGTCCGTATTCTGATTAATTGAAGTAATAAAAAGGTGCGCTCGATTAAGCGCTCCTTTTTATATTCATTGAAAATTTAAAGGGAGGGAATGAATTCCTGTTATCCCAGTGCCACTTTGACACCTAAGCCAATCAAAACAACGCCAAGCAGTTTATCAATAATCTTTTGAGATTTAACTAATCCACGGCGTATTGGTGCACTTTGGATCAATATTACCAGTAATGGCCAATAGATGACCGCCAGGCTCCAGATAATAAAGGCATACCATAATTTCTCATCAACACCCGAATTGACGTTTAGTATCTGAGTGAATATTGCCAGGAAGAATAAGGTTGCTTTTGGATTCAGCAGATTACATAGAAATCCCTGCATAAACGCTTTTCTAAAAGTGACAATTTGTCGTGCCTGTTCATCAAGAGTGACGGTATTTCCTCCGCGGGAAAGCAGGCTATTGATCCCGATCCAAATAAGATAAGCAGCTCCGGCGTATTTCATCAGATTAAATAACCATGGAGTGGTTGTAATAAGAATAGCCAGTCCAGCGACACAGTA
This sequence comes from Photorhabdus temperata, assembly GCF_025384845.1. Lineage (NCBI taxonomy): Bacteria > Pseudomonadati > Pseudomonadota > Gammaproteobacteria > Enterobacterales > Morganellaceae > Photorhabdus > Photorhabdus temperata. The sequence goes on from NZ_JAJAFX010000001.1 coordinate 24,319, forward strand.
AACCATATGACAGGCGATAGCGGCAATTAATCCCATCACCGTCATCATTGCGGCAGAGCGTTGATAACGTATGGCATTTTTGACTACCAGAAAGAAATCGGGACCGGGAGAGAGCATGCCCAAAGTTGAGATGGTGATGACGAGCAGCGATGTTTCCAGCATAATGTACCCTATAGTTAATATTAGATTTGTTATTATTTTGATCAATAAATGTCTTAAACGACGAATCAAGTATAAATGAATTTTTTGTACTTAAGAAAGTGTTGATCCTATCGACTGGGTACATCCCTTTCCGTATAGTGTCACCAATTTTTATACTATTTGCCTATAAGGTGACTCAATGAATATCAGCTTGATCGCTGCTTTAGCTATGGATCGGGTTATCGGCATGGAGAATGCAATGCCATGGCATTTGCCGGGGGATTTGGCCTGGTTTAAACGTAATACATTGAATAAACCAGTCATTATGGGACGAGTAACTTATGAATCCATAGGTCGTCCATTGCCGGGTCGGCTCAATATTGTATTGAGTCATCAACCGGGTAATGATGAGCATGTCACTTGGGTTAGTTCAGTTGATGAAGCACTGGCTGTGGCGGGTGATGCAGAAGAGATTATGGTGATGGGGGGCGGCAAAATTTATGACCAGTTCATCTCGCTGGCTAGCCGTATGTACCTGACTCATATTGATGCAGAAGTGATAGGTGATACTCATTTCCCTGATTATGAGCCAGATGAGTGGGATTCTGAATTTACTGAATACCATGATGCAGATGGATTAAATTCTCACAGTTACTGTTTTGAGATTCTACAACGCCGTATCTAATTGATAAAACACGCCGATGAAGCTTTCTTCACGGCGTGTCTGGCTTTAGTGCTGTTTTACGGCTGACAGGGATGGTTGTGTAAAATATTGCTTATCTTCCCAACGTAGCATGGTTAGCTCACCACCCCAGCAGCAACCTGTATCCAATGCATACAATCTTTCTGATGTTCCCTGACCTTCCAGTGATGCCCAGTGACCGAAAACAATAGAGTATTCTGCTGAGATCTGCTGTGGCAGCTCAAACCAGGGTTTTAACGGCGCGGGAGCACTTTCGGGTTTATCTTTGCAAAGCATATCCAACTGACCATTTGGAAAACAGTAACGCATACGTGTTAATGCATTGGTACTGAAACGTAAGCGTGCCAGTCCAGAAAGTTCCGGTGACCAGTTATTCGGCATATCCCCATACATTGAATTGAGAAACAGGGGATAGCTACTACTATTGAGCATGACTTCAACTTCGCCAGCGCATATTTTAGCGGTTTCCAGATCCCATTGGGGCGTAATGCCCGCATGTGTCATGACCAGTTTCAGATCATCGTCGCACTGTAATAGCGGTTGTTTGCGTAGCCAATTAATTAATTCGTCTGCATCTGGAGCGGACAGTAATTCATTAATTTTATCTTTAGGTTTATTACGGCTGATCCCGGCATAAACGCCTAATAAATGAAGATCATGATTGCCCAATACTATTTTTGCGGCTGAGCCTAATTGTTTAACATACCGCAAAACCTCAAGAGAATCCGGGCCACGGGCAACTAAATCTCCGGTCAGCCATAATGTATCTTTTTGAGGATCAAAATTGGCTTTAGTTAATAAAGTTCGTAATTCATGATAGCAGCCATGAATATCACCGATCAAATAGGTAGACATAATTAATTAATCAGCGTTGGGATAGCCAGACGGAAAACCGGAATGGCAACGCGGAATGGATCACCATTGTGATCGACCATTTCATAATGGCCTTCCATTGTGCCTAAAGGCGTTTCCAATATAGCGCCACTGGTGTAACGGTATTCTGTACCTGGCAAGATAATTGGTTGCTCACCAACAACGCCTTCCCCCTGAACTTCAGTCTGGTGACCGTCGCTGTTGGTAATTAGCCAATAACGGTTGATTAACTGAACCGATTCGCGCCCAAGATTACGGATAGTGATTGTATAGGCAAAAACGAAACGCTGTTGATCGGGATACGATTGGCTCTCTACATAAACACTTTGTACCTGAATAGAAACTCTGGGCGCATTAATCATGGTTGACTCCTGTTATGACTGCATTTCAGGTTGTGCCGATAGCCAGTTTGCCATTTTGCAGTACTGCTCAACAGAAATATTCTCTGCACGTGTACCTGGGTCGATACCCAGTTCTGTGAGCTGTTCTACAGTGAAAAGATCACCGAGGCTGTTACGGATAGTTTTACGCCGTTGGTTGAAAGCCTGAGTAGTGATCCGGCGTAGCATACGAATATTTTTGACCGGATGAGGTATGCTTTTGTGCGGTATCAGACGTACAACTGCTGAATCGACTTTAGGTGCGGGAGTAAACGCAGTTGGCGGTACTTCCAGCACTGGGATAACCTGACAATAGTATTGGGCCATGACACTCAAACGTCCGAAAGCTTTGCTGCCGGGGCCTGCTACCAGTCGGTTTACTACCTCTTTTTGCAACATAAAATGCATATCAGCAATAGCATCAGTATAGCTGAAAAGGTGAAACATCAACGGTGTGGAAATATTGTAAGGCAAATTACCAAAGACCCGCAGCGGCAACTCTCTTTGCTGAGACAATTCGCTAAAATTAACGGTCATTGCATCTTGCTGGATAATGGTCAGCTTATCTTTTAATTGCGGATGAACTTGCAGGCGTGCGGCTAAATCGCGGTCGAGTTCAACCACGGTCATTTTATCCATGCGCTCACCAACCGGTTTTGTCAATGCGCCAAGACCGGGGCCAATTTCCAGCACTGCCTGGCCTGGTTGTGGATTGATGGCGGTAACAATACTATCAATGACAAACTGATCGGTTAAAAAGTTTTGCCCAAAGCGTTTACGGGCAAAGTGCCCTTGGTGGACTCTATTATTCATTACTGTTTTGTATCATTTTAATTGCTAAATTCAATGCGGTGATAAAGCTTCCCACATCAGCTTGACCTGTGCCAGCCAGTTCCAGTGCTGTGCCATGATCGACAGAAGTACGGATAAACGGCAGGCCCAACGTAATATTCACTGCTCTGCCAAAACCCTGGTATTTTAACACGGGTAATCCCTGATCGTGATACATCGAGAGAACGGCGTCTGCGTGTTGAAGATATTTAGGCTGGAACAGGGTATCTGCCGGCAAAGGCCCCTCTAATACAAGACCTTCTGTTCTCAGACTTTCTAACACGGGAATAATGATATCAATTTCTTCCCGCCCCATATGGCCGCCTTCTCCTGCATGAGGATTCAGACCACAAACATAAATACAGGGTTTTGCCAGGCCAAACTTTGTTTTTAAGTCATGGTTAAGGATCGTGATAACTTCCCGCAGGCTATCGGAAGTGATGGATTTTGGCACATCAACAATGGGCAGATGAGTTGTTGCTAGAGCAACCCGAAGTTCCTCTGTTGCAAGCATCATGACAACCCGTTGACACCCACTGCGATCAGCAAAGAATTCGGTATGGCCGATAAAAGGCACCCCGGCGTCATTGATATTCCCTTTATGAACCGGCCCTGTGACTAATGCTGAAAATTCCCCGCTCAGGCAGCCGTCGCAGGCTCTTGCCAGAGTTTCAGTCACATATTTGCCGTTTTCCTGCTTCAACTCACCGGCGATTGCCGGTACATGAAGAGGAACTGGTAGTATGGTCAATGTTCCGGCTGCTTGAGGTTTGGGTGTTTTATCCGGAGAATATTCCAATAATTGCAAAGGTAAGTTGAGTTGTCTGGCCCTGCCCAGAAGCAAATTGGGGTCTGCGCAGGCGACCAGCGGTATTGGCCAGCTTTGTTGAGCAAGAGCGACAGTCAAATCAGGCCCAACCCCGGCCGGTTCGCCGGGGGTAATAACAATAGGTTTATTGTTGTGCATCGCTGCCATCTAAAATTTTCACATAAGCTGAGGCGCGTTGTTCTTGCATCCAGCTTTGTGCTTCTTCGGTGAATTTACGGTTGAATAACATACGGTAAGCACGATCTTTCTGAGCAACATCTGTTCTATCGACTTTGCGGGTGTCCAGCAATTGAATCAGATGCCAGCCAAAAGAGGAATGAACAGGCTGGCTTACCTCACCTTTATTCAGTCGCATTAACGCATCACGGAAGGCGGGATCATAGATATCAGGTGTTGTCCAGCCGAGATCACCACCACGCAGGGCTGAACCGGGATCTTCTGAAAACTCTTTCGCGGCATCAGCGAAATCCGTTTTTCCGCTGCGAATATCATCGGCGATTTGCTGCAACTTGGTGCGTGCCTGATCATCGGTCATGACGGGAGAAGTTTTCAGTAGAATATGACGGGCATGAACTTCAGTGACTGCGATTGTTGCGTTACCGCCACGAATATCATTGACTTTGAGAATATGGAAACCAACACCAGAACGGATTGGGCCAACGACCGCGCCTTTTGGGGCTGATTGCAGTTGCTTGGCAAACAGGGTTGGCAGTTCCTGAAGCTTACTCCAACCCATATTACCGCCTTTCAGGGCTTGTGGATCAGCGGAATAGGCGATAGCCAGTTTACCGAAGTCAACGCCATGCTTAAGTTCAGACATGATTTTCTGTACTACAGCTGTGGCTTTTTCCATTTGTGCCTGGTCAGGGTTTTCTGGTAATGGGATCAAAATGTGGCTGATATTCAGTTCAGTATCATAGGCACTCTGGTTGCCAATTTGTTTCGCTAAGGCGTCAATTTCCTGAGGCAGAATGGTGACACGGCGGCGAACTTCATTGTTGCGCACTTCTGCGATTATCATCTCTTTATGGATCTGATTACGATAAGTATCGAAATTCATTCCGTCAGCAGCGATACGGAGTTTCATCTGATCCACGGTTATGCGATTCTGGGCTGCAATATTTGCAATTGTGGAATCCAGAGCCTGATCAGGAATGGTAATCCCCATCTGCTTTGCCATTTGTAGCAGGATATTATCCATAATCAGACGCTCAAGGATCTGACGATGCAGCATTTTCTCGTCCGGTATTTGCTGGCCTGCGCGTTGCGCATCCAGTTTAACGGAGTGTAAGAGGCTGCTGATGTCACTTTCCAGTACTACCCCATTATTAACAACCGCAGCAATTTTATCCATCTGCTGAGGTGCAGCGAAGGCGGTACTCACTGAAAACATCAATCCGAGAATGAGAGTTCTCCAATTCTTCATACTTTTCCCATCATATGTAGGTTCCGCAATAGCGGACTTATATTGTTTAATATCAAAGCGTTATTAGCATCAGAATGCACGCTGGTATGGCATGATGCCAGATTCCAACATTTTCTGGCTACCCAGACTATGATTGTTACTTAAGCCTCGGAGTTCAAAGTTAAATGACCATTTGTTGTCATATTCACTATTGTTGTCTTTCCAGCCAACGATTTTACGCTCATAACCGACGTTAACCGCCCAGCAGCAAGTGTTGTATTGCAAGCCCATTAACTGGCTCGCAGGTTGCTGCTCTTTGGTATCATAGTAGTAAGCGCCAACCAAAGCCCAGCGATCACTCAACGGCCAGCTTGCAACCAGACCCAGTTGAGAAATACCTTGCTGGAAAGCTGGGGCATTTTTAGCTGTGGCCTGGATATAATCTCGGTCAACAAAACGATAGTTCAACTGCACAAGCCGGTCTGCATCACGGCGATATTCCAGTACGGTATTCCCCATCGTTACGCTGCCCAGACGGGTATCGTACTGCATACCGCCTTTCAAGCCCCAGGAATCATTAATTTTCCAGTAAGTATCACCAGCCCAGGTCATCATACCTGTTCTGTCTTTACTGTTAATGATATTTTCCTCACCGGTGCGTGGACGTTCAAAGTAATAGATTTGACCTAACGACAGGTTAAAACGTTCAACTAAACTCTCATCATAAATGCGGGTAGTGAGACCGGTAGTGACTTGATTAGCGGATGAAATGCGGTCCAGGCCACCATAAAAGCGTTCACGGAACAGGCCGGTATAGTCAGTTTGCAGTAAAGATGAATCGAAGTTATTGATATTATCCTGGTTTTTGTATGGTACATACAGATACTGAACCTGTGGTTCCAGCGTTTGGGTGTAATCACTGTTCAGGTACGTTGAACGCTCAAACACCATTTTGGCTTCACTTTTGAACTGCGGCAGAACCCGGTTAACAGATTCTTTATATTCAGTATTTTCAAGAGCCTTGGGAATATCCTGCTGATAGTGAGTCGCCATCAGTTTAACTTCATTATTTATACTGGCCCAGCCATTGGAAAGTGGCAGGTTAATAGAGGGTTCCAAATGCCAGCGGGTTGCTTCCGGATTATCTTTACCTACGCTGGTAAATTTTACCGCCTGACCATAGACCTTAAGATCAAATGGCCCCAGATCGTTTTTGTAATAGTTCAGATCTAACTGTGGTTCAGCTCTGTAGGCTTTTCTATTGGTATCTTTAGAGAAAATCTGGAATTGCTTAGTGGATAAGGTGGCATTCCAGTTTTGTTGAGCATATCCCAGGCTGAATTTCTGTGTAGCATAGCCGTCGGTGGTAGAGCCATATTGAGAACTGAAGTCAGAAAAATATTCAGGATCACTGACTTTGGTATAGTCGATATTAAAGCGCCATACCTGATCCATCACACCACTGTGTCCCCAGTAAAATAACCAGCGATTATCACTCTCTCTGGCGGTGCGTGTTCCTGCATTTTTATCTTTGACATACAGATCGTCATTATTCAGCCAGTCGAACGCAAGTGTACCTGAGCCTGCTTTCGTTAAATAACGGAATTCGTTATCCAGTTTTAAACCACGTCTACTGATATAATGCGGCGTAATCGTGGCATCATAATTTGGTGCGATATTCCAGTAATAGGGCAGAATAAATTCAACGCCGCTATTTTTGGAGTAGCTGGCGTTAGGAATAAGGAAACCGGAGCGGCGTTTAGTGCCGATCGGTAATTGAAGATACGGACTATAAAATACCGGAACATTCGCTACTCTGAAACGGGCATTCCATATTTCAGCCACTTCTTCTTCACGGTCGAGAATGACTTCGGAGCCAATAACGCTCCAGCTATCATTACCCGGCAGGCAGGAAGTAAAAGAACCATTATCCAGAATGGCATAGCGGTTTTCACCACGCAGTTTCATTTTATCTGCGATGCCGCGTCCCTGACGCCCGACCATCTGATAATCGCTTTGATCCATATCTGTATCTTTATTATTTAAATTAGACCAGGCGCGTGGACCTTTCAGAATAATTTGGGGGTCGTCATAATGAACATTGCCCGTTGCAGTAGCAGTCCTTAGCGGAACTTCATCTTCTGTTTGATCAAGTTGTACCTGATCGGCGGTCAGCGTTTTATTACCTTGTTTAATATGGACATTACCGCTGAACTTAGCAGAGCGCGGATAATCTGCGTGTGAGTCATCTGCCAGGATATTGACAGGAAGTTGATTTAGATCGCCATTAATTATTGGCTGATCGTAAACAGGTATACCCAGCATACATTGTGCTGCGAGATCAGCATGTACATGCTGACTATAAAGTGCGGCCCATACCGTTGTGGCCAGCAAAGTTGGATAACATTTCTTCATAGATATTTATGCGGTTCCGTCATCAGTGGCGTTATGCCGGCAAACCTCAAGAGACTAGCGCACTCAATGAATATGCGCCAGTGTAAAGTCATACCTTTATTTATCTTGCCGTTAGGCACGGAGCTGAATGAATAGTATGATAATGCAAAACTACACTCAGAGCATTGATGAATTGAGGAGTATATGCATTATTGGGGAAAATTGCTTGGGCTGATCTTTGGTGTCATGTCTGGAGCAGGCTTCTGGGGTATTGTTATTGGCCTGTTTATTGGTCATCTGTTTGATAGGGCCAATGTACGAAGAAACCAAGGTTTTTTTGCGAATAATCAGTCCCGCCAGATGCTGTTTTTCAGCAGTACCTTTCAGGTGATGGGGCATATTACTAAATCAAAAGGGCGGGTGACCGAAACAGACATCCAACTTGCCAGCCAGTTAATGGATCGAATGCAACTTCATGGGCAAGCCAGGACTGCGGCCCAGCACGCTTTTCGTGAGGGGAAAGAGCTGAATTTTCCTTTGCGTGAGACACTCAGACAATTGCGTCGTGCTTGCTTTGGCCGGTCTGACTTAATTCGGATGTTTTTGGAGATTCAGTTACAGGCTGCATTTTCTGATGGTCAGTTGCATCCGAATGAGAGGAACGTGCTGTTTATCATTGCTGATGAACTTAAGATCTCCCGTAGTCAGTTTGAACAATTCCTTGCCATGATGGAAGGTGGCCGTAATTTCGGTGGTGGTGAGTGGCAGCAACAGCAGTATGGCCGCTACCAGAGAGCCGCTCAGGGGCCAACACTGGCGGACGCTTGTAAGGTGCTGGGGGTGCGTGAAAGTGATGACGTGACAACAATTAAACGTGCCTATCGTAAACTGATGAGTGAGCACCATCCTGATAAGCTGGTGGCAAAAGGTTTACCATTGGAAATGATGGATATTGCTAAACAAAAAGCTCAGTCAATTCAGGCTGCTTATGATCTGATTAAAAAAGAGAAAGGTTTTAAATGAACCCTATTTTCTTTTTGAAAACATCCTATTAACATATTGGGGAATAAATTCCCCTATTGTTATTGAGTTTATTTCTTATTCCTCTAAAATATTATAAAAATTTATATTTTTTACTTTCAATTAAAGAGGAATGCAAAAAATGGCAAATATCCGTATTCTCATGGGTTATTTTGGTTTGGCCTTGTGCCTGATATTGGCTTCATTGAATTCGGTTACCGTATTTGTCTATTAATTAAAAATCGGCTTTACACTGAAAATGCATTGGGGTCCCATAGGCCGGATGGGTGATATAGAGCTCCTGTGCATGTAATTGCAGGCGAGGTGCCATTGCTCTTGCCTGCTGATGAGCGTAAAACCGATCTCCCAGAATAGGGTGTTCAAGTGCCAGCATGTGTACCCTGAGCTGATGTGAACGACCTGTTATCGGTGAAAGTTTTACCCGGGTTGCTTCATCTTCGTAAGCGAGTACTTCGTATTCAGTTTGAGCTGATTTTCCGGTTTCAAAACAAACTTTCTGCTTTGGTCTGTTCGGCCAGTCACAAATCAATGGTAGATCGACAATACCGGTTTCTGGTTCCAGACGTCCCCAAATCCGTGCAATATAGGTTTTTTTCGGTTCCCGTTCACGGAACTGGCGTTTCAATTCACGTTCCGCATCTTTGAGCAATGCAACCACCATTACGCCGCTGGTTGCCATATCCAGCCGGTGAACAGATTCTGCTGTCGGAAACTGCTGCTGTATCCGCGTCATAATGCTGTCTTTATGTTCTTCTGCCCGGCCAGGAACAGAGAGTAGCCCACTGGGTTTATTGACCACTATGATGTGTTGATCCTGATAGAGCACATGTAGCCAGGGATCGGTGGGAGGGTTATAAGCTTCCATTGAGGCTCCGGTAGCAGAATATCAAGGGAGGTGCGGGAATGGGGGTCTTGGTGAGGGACACCCCATCCCGGTCCAGCCTCCGGGTATTTCTAATACTTATTGATGTGTAACAACAACAAGGCGGATAGCATCCAGACGCCAGCTTGCCTGATTCAGGTTAAGCAGTAACTGTTGGCGATTGGATTCAATCGCTTCCAATTCATCATCACGAATATTCGGATTGACTGCCTTCAGTGCTTCTAGACGGGAAAGTTCAGCCGTGAGTTTTTCATCAGCTTCCTGTTTCGCTTGTTCAATCAATGATTGAGCCTGTGTTTCTATCAAACCTTCTGCCTGTTGTAAAATAGCGTGAACTTCTTTTTGTACCGCATTAACCAGCTTACTCGCAGTATGACGATTGACGGCGTTAAGTTGGCGGTTAAAGCTTTCAAATTCCACCTGACCAGCCAGATTGTTGCCTTTCAAATCCATCAGTATCCGCAATGGTGTTGGCGGCAGGAAACGGGTCAATTGCAGATGTTTTGGCGCTTGTGCTTCAACCACATAAATCAGCTCTACCAGCAGGGTTCCAACGGGTAATGCTTTATTCTTCAAAAGAGAGACAGCACAGCTGCCGGTATCACCGGAAAGGATCAGGTCCAACCCATTACGGATAATAGGGTGTTCCCAACTGATAAACTGGGCATCTTCACGGGACAGTGCTTGTTCACGATCGAATGTGATAGTACAGCCATCTTGTGGCAACCCTGGGAAATCCGGAACCAGCATATGATCGGATGGTGTTAGCACTATCATGTTGTCGCTGCGATCTTCCTGATTGATACCAACGATATCAAACAAGTTGAGAGAGAAATTCACCAGTTCAGTATCACTGTCATATTTTGCGATTTTTTCCGCTAACTGTGAGCCATGTTCTCCGCCATTGGAGTTCATTTCCAGCAGCCGGTCGCGACCTTGCTCCAGTTGTAATTTGAGCTGCTCATGTTGTTGGCGGCATTGCTCAATAAACTCACCAAATTTTTCCTGTTCATTTGGTTTGGCAAGATAGTTCAGCAGAGTTTCATAATAGTTATCGTAGATAGTACGGCCTGTTGGGCAGGTGTGTTCGAATGCATCCAGACCTTCGTGATACCACCGGATCAGGACGGCCTGTGCGGTATTTTCCAGATAGGGCACACTGATTTGGATATCACGGCTTTGGCCGATACGATCCAGACGTCCGATACGTTGTTCCAGTAAATCCGGGTTGAATGGCAAATCGAACATGACTAACTGGTTGGCGAACTGGAAGTTACGGCCTTCTGAGCCAATCTCGGAGCACAGCAGCACCTGTGCCCCCTCTTCTTCAGAAGCAAAGTAGGCTGCGGCGCGGTCACGTTCGACCAGTGATAATCCTTCATGGAAAACGGCGCCGCGAATGCCTTCGCGTTCACGCAGTACCTGTTCCAGGTGCAGAGCTGTGGTTGCTTTAGCACAAATTACCAGCACTTTTTCATCGCGGTTTGCGGTCAGGAAACCAAGTAACCATTCTACGCGGGGATCAAAATTCCACCATGTGGCGTTTTCGCCTTCAAACTCCTGATAAATCTGCTCTGGGTAAAGCATATCCCTTGCGCGTGATTCCAGCGATTTTTTAGCGCCCATAATATCGGAGACTTTAATGGCTGTCTGATATTGGGTAGGCAGAGGTAACTTAATCTGATGCAGTTCCCGATGAGGAAAGCCTTTCACACCATTACGGGTATTACGGAACAGAATACGGCTGGTACCGTGGCGATCCATCAGCATGGAAATCAGTTCACGGCGTGCGGTTTCACTTTCATCACTATTACTGTTGGCTGCTTTCAGCAGAGGCTCAATATCCTGCTCACTAATCAGCTCACCCATCAGATTTAATTGATTATTGTTAAGTTGTTCACCAGATAACAGCAGAGTTACGGCATCGGCAACCGGACGGTAGTTTTGTTGTTCGTCAATAAAAGCCTGATAATCATGAAAACGGCTTGAATCAAGCAGGCGCAGGCGGGCAAAATGACTTTCCTGTCCTAACTGCTCTGGTGTTGCGGTCAGCAGCAATATACCCGGGATCTGTTCAGCCAATTCTTCAATAACCTGGTATTCTCGACTTGGTGCATCTTCACTCCAGGCCAGGTGGTGAGCTTCATCCACCACCATCAGATCCCAATTGGCTTCAAGCATATGCTCAAAACGTTGTTTATTACGGCGGACAAAATCCAGTGAACAAAGTATCAGTTGTTCTGTTTCAAATGGATTATCGCTGTCATGTCGGGCTTCGGTATAGCGGCTGTCATCAAACAGGGCAAAACGCAGATTGAAACGGCGCAGCATCTCTACCAGCCATTGGTGCTGAAGACTGTCTGGCACAATAATCAGAACACGTTCAGCGCGACCTGCCAGCAGTTGCTGGTGAATGATCATTCCGGCTTCAATGGTTTTACCCAAGCCGACTTCATCAGCCAACAATACCCTTGGCGCGTGGCGTTTGCCTACTTCATTAGCGATATGAAGCTGATGGGGGATCAAGCTTGCGCGGATACCCCGCAGACCACTTTCAGCCAGTTTAAATTGTTCGCTTTGATATTTACGGGCGCGAAAGCGCAAGGCAAAGCGATCCATGCGGTCAATCTGACCGGCAAACAAGCGATCCTGCGGCTTGTTGAAGGTGAGTTTGCTGTCGAGGAACACTTCGCGCAGACTGACATTTTCTTCCAGAGTATCAAGACGTGTACCTGTATAAATAATCAGGCCATTCTCTTGCTGGACTTCATCCACTTTGAGTTGCCAGCCTTCATGGCTGGTGACAACATCCCCCGAGTTAAACATAACGCGGGTAATAGGAGAATCATTGCGTGCGTAAAGGCGGTTTTCACCGCTGGCAGGAAAAAGCAAAGTGACCATTCGTGTGTCCAATGCAACAACGGTTCCTAATCCAAGTTCGCTTTCTGTATCGCTGATCCAGCGTTGACCGAGGGTAAATGGCATAAATTTTGACTCAGTTTCTGTTAGATAAATGTTATTTATAGGTGAAGGACGACAGCTTTTATTTGATCTAACGAAGATAATGGGCAGATAGCAAGATGCTCGCAAATCGCCTTATCACTCGTTAAAGGGGCGATATGTTAATGGAAGCAAAGCCAGTCGTCACCTGCAAAAAATAGTAATCAGCTAAAAGGCATTACCATCTGTCCGGTGAGTAAAGTTATAAAATCATCCTGTAAAAATGGCAGGATAGCATCAGCGATAGGCTGAAGTTGCTTATTGATATAGTGATCATAGTCCGGTGATGAATGCAGATTTTCCAGTGGTTCCGGCCCGGATTGTGTCATGACATAGCTTATCCAACCGCCATTTTGGTACTGCAAGGGCCGGTTATGTTGCAGATTGTATTCATCTGCCAGCCTTGCTGCCCTCACATGGGGTGGTACATTGCGCTGATAGTCAGACAGCTTACGGCCCAACCTTTTACGGTAGGTGAGTTTATCATCAAATTTTCCTTTTAGGGTACTGGTAACATAACCACGGATAAACTCCTGATAAGGCTGTTCATGAAAAATCAGTGAATACAGTTGCTTCTGGAAATCTTGCGCCAGAGGTGTCCAGTCAGTGCGTACCGTTTCCAGACCTTTATAGACCATGCGGTCACCACTCAGACCGGCATAACGCTTTTTACTGCCTTGTTCAGCCCCACGGATGGTTGGCATCAGAAAGCGGCGATAGTGAGTTTCAAATTCCAACTCAAGGGTACTTTTAAGCCCAAAATGTTCTTGCAGGTACTTTTGCCACCATTGGTTAACGAACTGAGCAAGTTCTTTACCGATGCTGAGAGCCAGTTCTTCCTCATGTGCCTGTTTCAGCCATATAAAGATAGAATCTGTATCACCGTAGATAACTTGATAGTTTTGAGATTCAATCAACTTTCTGGTTTGGAGCATAATTTCGTGGCTGCGCATAGTAATGGAAGACGTCAGGCGCGGGTCGAAGAAACGACAGCCCTCTGCCCCAAGAACACCGTAGAAAGCGTTCATGATGATCTTCAATGCTTGTGACAATGGGGCGTTATGCTGTTTTTTTGCTGCGTCACGTTCATGCCAGATTTGCGTCACGATATCAGGCAAACAGTGCTGAGTACGGGAAAAGAAAGCATTGCGAAAACCGGGAACCGCATGCTCATTGTCCGGCTGTGCCAGACCTTCCACCATACCAACAGGATCGATAAGAAAAGTACGGATAATCGAGGGATACAGACTTTTATAATCCAGCACCAGCACTGAATCGTACAAACCGGGGCGAGAATCCATCACGAAACCGCCAGGGCTATTATCTTCGAGCCTCCCGCCTGGATTAGGGGCGACATAACCGATGCGGTGCATTCTTGGCATGTAAAGATGGGTGAAAGCGGTGACTGAACCGCCACTGCGATCTACGGCGAGACCAGTAACTGTTGCCCTTTCTAACAGGAACTCCATCAAGTGGGTTTTATCGAAAATCCGGTTTACCAGAATACAGTCTTGCAGATTATATTGCGCCAGTGCGGGCTTATCTTGCTGGAATCGTCGGTTAATCTCATCCATACGCTGATAGGGTGTATCAATGGCTTTGCCTTCGCCCAATAGTTCTTGTGAGACATATTCCAGACTGAAAGAAGGAAAATTCCAGGTTGCAGTTTTCAGTGCTTCAATACCATCAATAATCAACCGGCCGGTGGTGGAAGCGAAGAAGTGCCCCGGTTTAAAGCCGTGCTCCCGCCACTCCAGTAACCCCCCGGTCCGCCCAAATTTCAGTGGAACGCCGTAGCTTTCAGCATGTTTTTGTAAAATTCGCAGATCGAACTGAATCAGGTTCCAGCCAATAATGGCGTCAGGGTCATATTTTTCCAGCCACTCATTAAGTCTTTCCAGCATTTGCGGACGACTTGCTACATATTCCAAATCGAAATTTACCGGGTGCTCATTACCGTTAGCAGGGCCAAGCATAAATACTTTTTGCTGATCACATCCTGCTAATCCAATGGAATAAAGTTCTCCATGTTGGCTGGTTTCAATATCCAGGGATACCCATTTCAGTGTTGGGCGATAAGTCGGGTTGGGTTTCATCTGATAGCCGCTATTAGGTGCTTGACTGAACCAGATGGGAGCAGTGATAAAACGTTCCATCATAAACCTGTCTGGTGGACGGATATCTGCTTCATAAACCTGAATTTCCTGTTGCTGTAGCACTTTCTCAATTCGTTGTAATTGGCGATATTGCTGGCAATAAAGTGCGGCAACAGGCTGGCGATTGAAATCTTTTAATGAAAGTGGGCGGAGATGGTAGTTGCGCTCTTGCGCCAGAATTTTTTCCACCTGCGGCATATTGGCTTGTGGGATAAAAGCAACAGCTTGTTGGTGAAGAATTTTTATATGACGTGGCCCCTGATCTGTCACCAGCCAGTATTCCACCTCAATACCCGAGGGAGTATCCCGCCAGTGGCGTGTCAGTATAAAACCTTGTTCAGCATGATTCTGTTGCATATAGAGGCTGGTGCTTATATTTGTTGAAAATGACCATAATTATAGCATTGGATCATGGTTATTTATACAGTTACCTAATCTGACTATATCGTGATGTGGTGTATAAATGATAATCGAGGCTTTGCCGAAATTATCTCTTTATTGCAAAGAACGGAAAATAAAATAGTTCTAACGAGATAGGCAGGTATTATTGAATATATCTGTAAGAGTATAGTAATAGAAAACGTATTTCATTCGTTATTAGCAATACGTTTTTAATATTATATAGCTTTATTCTTAAGTGTATTTCTGTAATTCCATACTACCAAGAATTAAAGTTACAGTAATGATGGATAATAACGTAGTCCATGTGATAATAGATGCCATTGCCTCATGGTCACCGCCCATTTGTCTGGCTAATATATAAGCATTTCCGGCACAAGGCACGGCGGAATATAGAATAGCAATATTTGCAGGTACGCCTGATGCACCTAAATATTTAATCATCAAGATAGTGATAAGTGGCATGACAACCAGCTTGAGTATTGTTGCATAGGAGATCGAAAGTAGCTTTTTTATATGCATACTGATGATCAATCCAGCGCCTACAGACATTAAGCTTAATGGCGTGGCTGCATTGGATAGATAGATAAAAAGTTGCTTAATTGAACCAGTAATATGAATATTAAAGAAGTTTAGTAACACACCAATGATTGCGCCAATGATAAGTGGATTTTTAGCTAATGCAAGAATAGCGCTACTGAGACTCTTTTTACTTCCACTACCATAATGATTCATTACCAGTACGCTCATAATATTAGTGATAATTATCATATAGGCTACAAAAAATCCGGATAATGCAACACCTTCACTGCCGAATAGTGATTGTGAAAGGGCTATAAAAACATATGAATTATATCTAACTCCACCTTGAAAAATAGAGGTAAATAGAGCAGGTGTAGTATTAAAGAAAAATCTACCAGAGAAAATAATAATGGCGATTATTATTGTGGAGCTTATTGTTGATACTATTGGGTAGAAATTGTCAGCTCCAGAAAAATTAGCCTCACTAATATCTAAAATTAATAAAGCAGGAAAAAATAGATAGTAAACAAATTTATCTGAGAAGTTCCAGAAATGAGAAACATCTTTTATATATTTTTTAGATAAGAAACCAAGAATAATTAGCAGGAATATAGGCAAAATTGAAAAGAAAACATTTAACATCTGAAGATCCTTGCGGATCTTACTGGGTGAATATACGAATCACCACTAGTAGGATCGTAATCAATTTTATTTAATGCTAAAAAGAGGTTATGTTTTTCTTGTGTGGTTAATTGAAATAAACTCTGATAATCCATTTATCATTCTCTTTGAAAAATAATCATGTTAATAACCGCAAAAACAAGAATATGTTACATTTATTATTTGGTTTTAAAACTAAAATTAATAGATAGTGTGATGTGAATCACCTTAAATCAAATGATTAAATTTGGTTTTTTTGTAACTATAAGATGAGATAGGAGTTATATTTATAATAAATAATGATTCTGGTAACTTGAATGTCTAAAATTTAAGTTAAATAATTGATGTGCATTAACGAAACAATTAATTTACGATTATAGATTAATTGTTTCATTAAATAAAATTACTATATAGAATCGACCTTCCTCCCCAAAATAGCCGCCTCAGAAACAGTACCGGCAACCAATGCATTTGTTGAACCGTCATAATGAATATTGCCATCGACAACTAATAAAGCGCGGTCGGCTATACGGGCGGCATCATCCAGATTATGCGAAACCATCAGCAAAGTAAGCTGGCGTTCATGGCAAACTTGCTCCAGCAATATCAGCATTTCATTACGCAATGCTGGATCAAGAGCAGAAAAGGGCTCATCAAGTAACAGAATTGGCTGCTGGCGCACTAAACAACGCGCTAATGCCGCCCGTTGACGTTGTCCACCAGAAAGTTGAGCAGGCAAACGAGTAAGGCAATCTTCCAACGAAACCTGGGAGATTATTTGCTGTAACGTCTGTTGCTGTTTGCTATTAAGGCGTAATCCAGGATGTAATCCCAACCCAATATTCTGTTCAATCGTCAGATGAGCGAAGAGGTTATTTTCTTGAAATAACATGGATATGGGGCGCTGAGAAGGTGGTTTATTGGTGTGATTTTCTCCATTCAGCCATACGGAACCTTTTTCTGCTGTTTGAAAACCGGCGATCAGGTTCAGTAATGTACTTTTACCTGCTCCACTGGGCCCAAGAATGGCGATACGCTCTCCAGCCTGAATCTGTAAGTCAAAAAGCATCACCAGATGTTCATAGGTGTAAGTCAGATTCTCAAGTTTAAGCATGACGTCGTCCCGGTAAGCGCTCAAGTAAACTAAACAGCATAAAACATAATAATAACAGCAATAAGGCGGTGACTGCGCCATCTTGACTACGGTAAGCCCCTATTTGCTGGTACAGATAGAAAGGAAGTGTACGGAAATCTTCATTACCAAACAGCGCGACAACACCAAAATCCCCAATCGAAAGGACACAAGCAAAAGCCAGAGCTTGCGCCAGCGGGATTTTCAGTGCTTTTAGCTCAATCCAACGCAGTCGGTTAATACCTTGAATATTCAGGGATCGGCACAGCGGATTATAGCGGGCTGCCAGATCTTTCATTGGATTATCCAGAACTTTCAATGCATAAGGAATCGCCATCAGTGCGTTGGTTAAAATCACCAGACCATAGGGTGAGCGGGGCAAGCCGATGGTGTCGTTAAGGAGTAGAAAAAAACCGGTTGCCAGCACGATGCCGGGCATAGCCAGGATCAACAAACCGCTTATTTCCATCGCTTGTCCCCAGCGGGGTGAATAACGCAGGTACAGCTCGCGGCTGCTCCACAGCAACATCATCGTAAATAAAACACACAATAATCCGGCGCCTAACGCAATCACAACGGATGTGATAAATGCCTGCCACAATACAGGCTGGCGCAATACGTTGAATAACCCGCTGTTCAGACCATCTACGACAACAGCCAACAATGGGGGAACCAGCAGTAACAATGCTGCGGTAATTAACATGCTGTCGCAGATTTTTCTCAGTAAAGTATCTTGTGGATTACGCCACTGCTGTTGATTGCTATAGCCGATGGACAGAGCGCTGTTAATTTTCTGACTAAGAAGAACAAGACCAAGACAGCAAGTCAGCTGAATCAAAGCCAGTAACGCGGCACGGCTGAGATCGTAGTCATAGCTTAACGCCTGATAGATTGCCAGCTCGATAGTCGTTGCCGCAGGCCCGCCACCTAAAGCCAGCACTGTGGCAAAACTGGCGAAGCAGAGCATAAAAATCAGCGCGCCGGTTGGCAGGATTTGGCGGCGTAGGTAAGGCCATTCAACGAAACGAAAATGTTGCCATTCATTCATGCCTAACTGTGCGGCTAACTGCCGTTGTTCCACCGCAATGTTTTCCAGTGATTGCAGTAACAGCCGTGTTGCCAGTGGCATATTAAAGAAGATATGCGCCAGCAAAATTCCCTGTAAACCGTAAGGTGTGAAATGGTAATGAATACCGGCCCATTCACAGAACTGCGCCAGCCAGCCGACTCTGCCATAGACAGTCAAAATGCCAAACAGAGCGACCAGTACAGGCAAAACCAGCGTCATAGCACACAGGCGCAGAAACAAGGTCCGGCCTGGAAAATGACGGCGATAGAGTGCTCGGGAAAGAAAAATAGCGGGTATAACAGAAAACAGAGCCGATAAAAAAGCTTGCCAGAATGTAAAACGCACCACATGCCACAAATAGCGATCTTCTGTCAGCAAGTACCAGTCGCCTTCAGGCGCGTTAAACCAAAGTGTACCGAATGCCAGTAAAGCGACCAATAGCAAAAGACCGGAGGCAATCGCCCCCGGCAACAGCCATCCGGCTATCAGCGGCTGACAGCGCTTTGCCATGCACGAATCCATTGATTACGGTGTTTTGCGACGTCTTCTGCGCGGTACTGTAATGATTTTTCTGGTATTGAAAGCTGTGAATAAACTTCTGGTAGTTGGATATCAATAACCGGATACATCCAGTTAGTGGTTGGAATTTCCTGTTGGAAAGCCGGAGTTAATATAAATCGCATAAATTTCTGGGCAAGTTCCGGTTGCTTGCTGGAGGCTAGTTGGGCGGCAACTTCGACTTGCAGGTAATGACCTTCACTAAACGTTGCCGCAGCATAATAGTCTTTCTTCTCAGACAAAATGTGATAGCCCGGTGAAGAGGTATAGCTCAGGACCAAATCGCCTTCGCCTTTCAGGAACAGACCATAAGCTTCACTCCAGCCTTTGGTGACTGTCAGTGTTTTCTTTGCCAGTTTTTGCCAGGCTTGTGGGGCATCATCACCATAAATTTTCTGCATCCACAACAGCAAGCCTTGCCCTGGTGTGCTGGTGCGGGGATCTTGATAGATCACTTTCCAGTTATTCTGACTGTTGATCAGTTCATCCATGCTCTTTGGCGGATTTGGCAACGTATTTTTGTTGTAAATGAAGGCAAAGTAACCATAGTCGTAAGGAATAAATACGTTGTTATTCCATGGCACAGGCAGTTTCAGTTTGTGGGTATCCACTTGGCTTTCAGTGAACAGACCGGTTTGTTGGGCCGCTTGAATCAAGTTGTTATCCAGACCTAGGATAATATCGGCAGCCGTGCGCTTTCCCTCCATTCTGAGGCGGTTGAGCAGGGACACACCATCTTCCAGAGCAACAAATTTCAGTTCACAGTCACATTCAGCTTCAAACGCTTTTTTAATCGCAGGCCCTGGTCCCCATTCGGTGGCAAAAGAATCATAGGTGTAGACAGTTAATACCGGCTTTGCCTGTGCAACTTGACTCAATAACAAAGCAGAGGCTGACAGTACCGTCAGTACGATTAATTTGGAAAATAACGTCTTAAACACTTTGCTCTCCTTAATTTAAGAGGATTGGCAAAGGATCTGAGGGCGCGCTAAACGGAAAGATAATTTCTGCGAAACAATTAGCAGCTCAAATCCCTACGCCGGTATTAGCCGGATCAGGTTCGGCGGGTTTACTCTCAGCAAGACTGTTTTAAACAGCCAGCACCCCGTTGAGATGGCG
Source organism: Photorhabdus temperata (assembly GCF_025384845.1). Lineage (NCBI taxonomy): Bacteria > Pseudomonadati > Pseudomonadota > Gammaproteobacteria > Enterobacterales > Morganellaceae > Photorhabdus > Photorhabdus temperata. The sequence goes on from NZ_JAJAFX010000001.1 coordinate 44,414, forward strand.
CTATTGTAGAGATTTAGCTAGCGACTGCAAAGTCCAATGATAGAGGTTTACCACTTGAGGGTAGTGTGAAACAATTAGTCATCTTTCAAATTTAGTTTATTGAGGTAGTCTGGTGATCGATGATGATGGCTACCGCCCGAATGTAGGAATTGTAATTTGTAATCGACAAGGCCAGGTTTTGTGGGCCCGGCGTTATGGGCAACATTCCTGGCAATTCCCTCAGGGGGGGATTAATCCGGGGGAATCACCAGAGCAGGCTATGTACCGGGAACTGTATGAAGAAGTGGGTTTAGGTCGGAAAGATGTACGCGTTCTGACCTCTACCCGTAATTGGTTACGTTACAAATTACCCAAGCGTTTGGTGCGTTGGGATACAAGACCTGTCTGTATTGGCCAAAAGCAGCGGTGGTTTTTATTACAACTGCTTTGTGATGAAGAAGATATTAATGTGCAGCACAGTAACACCCCGGAGTTTGATGGCTGGCGCTGGGTCAGCTATTGGTATCCTGTCCGGCAGGTTGTCTCTTTTAAGCGCGATGTTTACCGGCGTGTGATGAAGGAATTTGCTTCGGTTGTGATGCCAATGCAAGAAAGCATATCGTTGTCGCGTTCTTCATATTCTTATCGTCGCAAAAGAAGTTAGGTTAGTTCCATGCTTATGCGCTTGCGGGAAATTGTTGAAAAAGTTGCTATGGCAACCAATCTGGCCGAAGCGCTTGAGCTATTGGTGAATGAGACTTGCCTGGCGATGAGCACAGATGTGTGCTCTATCTATCTTGCTGATCATCAACGGCAGTGTTATTACCTGATGGCAACCCGAGGATTGAGGAAACCCCGGGGCGGAACTATTAGTCTGGCATTTGGTGAGGGAGTCGTTGGACAAGTTGGTCAATTATCTGAACTGATTAATTTGGCGGATGTACGCAGTCATCCGAGTTTCAAATACCTGCCTCAGGTTAAGGAAGATAACTTCCGCGCTTTTTTGGGAGTTCCCGTTATTTATCGCCGTCAGTTGCAAGGCGTTCTGGTCGTTCAACAGCAGGAACAACGTTTGTTTAATGAGACCGAAGAATCCTTTATGGTGACGCTTGCGACACAGCTGGCCGTGATTCTTGCTCAGGCGCAGACCAAGGGTTTGTTTGGTCACTACCGGCAGACCCGAATTAAAGCATTGGCGATTTCCAGTGGCATCGTCATGGCCCAGGGTTGGCAGGATTGTTCCCAGCCTTCACTTGAACAAATTTTTGAAGCATCAACCCTTGATCATGCTGCGGAACGCTCTCGTCTGATTCAGGCGCTTGAAGATACGATGGCGGAATGCCGGCGGCTCAGTAAGCGTTTTACTACCGGCTCTCAAAAAGAGAGTGCTGCGATTTTTGATCTCTATTCCTACCTTTTGAATGACCCTCAACTGAAACAAGATCTGTTTTCTTGTATTGAGCAGGGATTTGTCGCGCAATGGGCGGTTAAACAAGTTATTGAGAAATACGCAGAGCAATTTGCCGGCTTACAGGACGCTTATATGCGGGAAAGGGCATCGGATCTGCGGGCGCTTGGACAACGATTACTGTTTCATCTGGATGATTCACCGACTGTCAGCCATCAGTGGCCTGAATGGTTTATTCTGGTTGCTGATGAACTGAGTGTTAACCTATTGGCAGAAATGCCGCAGGAAAGATTAGCAGGGGTTATTGTTCGTGATGGCGCGACGCATTCACACTCTGCCATATTGGTTCGTGCGATGGGGATCCCGGCCATTATGGGGGCTGATATCCAGCCGGAACTCCTGCACAATCGCATGCTGATCCTTGATGGTTTCCGCGGAGAGATTTTTATTGAACCTGAGCCGCTGATTTCTCAGGAATATAAACAGATCATCGAAGAAGAAAAAGCACTTAGCAAACGGGCTGAAGGGGATGTTGATCAGGAAGCGCGGCTCAAAAGTGGTGAGCGTATTCTTGTTCAGCTTAATGCGGGTTTGAGTCTGAAATATGAGTTACATATAGGCAATAATATTGATGGTGTTGGCCTCTATCGAACCGAAATACCCTTTATGTTGCACTGTGGTTTCCCTTCAGAAGATGAACAAAAAGCCCGTTATCAGGAGATGCTGCAATTATTTCCTGATAAACCTGTGGTATTGCGTACACTTGATATTGGTGCGGATAAACAACTGCCTTACATGCCCATCAGCGAAGAGAACCCTTGTTTGGGGTGGCGCGGTATACGGGTGACATTGGACCAACCGGAAATTTTTCTTATTCAGCTTAGGGCTATGCTCAGAGCGAATGTTAATAGCGGTAATTTGAAAATCCTTCTGCCAATGGTCACCAGCATGGAAGAGATTGATGAAGCTAAGCGGTTGATAGACAGAGCTAAAGAGGAAGTTGAGCAAATTCTGGCGCATCAGATACCTATGCCGCAGCTTGGCGTGATGATAGAAGTTCCTTCGGCTATTTTTCTTTTGCCACAACTGAAGAGCAGAGTCGATTTTGTTTCTATTGGAACCAATGACCTGACACAGTATTTGTTGGCCGTGGATCGAAACAACACCTACGTCGCTTCCCTTTATGATTGTCTACATCCGGCTGTGATTCGGGCATTAAAACTAGTATTTGAAAATAGCCGGCAAGCAGGTCTTGCTATCAGTATCTGTGGTGAAATGGCGGGTTCTCCTATGGGTGCCTTGCTATTAATTGGCCTTGGCTATCGCAGTTTGAGTATGAGTGGTTGTAGTGTGCCAAGGATTAAATATTTATTACGTCATCTGGAGATAGTTCAGGTTGAGCAGTTAATGACTGAAGTATTACAGGCTGAAACCAGCGTAAGAGTAAAGGAGCTGTCAGCAACGTTTATGGAGCGGCATGGGATTGGCGGTTTGGTCAGAGGTGGAATTTAATCCGTTTAACGGCCTGTGCTATGATCCGTAATCATTTGTCTTAGGGTATTCATTTTAAATATTAAGTGGGGAACGATGAGTAACAGCTACCTGGCATTTCCTAATATTGACCCGGTTATTTTTTCAATAGGCCCCATATCCCTTCATTGGTATGGTTTTATGTACTTGGTGGGGTTTGTATTCGCCATGTGGCTGGCGACACGCAGGGCCGCGAAACCCAATAGTGGTTGGACAAAAAATGAAGTAGAGAACTTGCTCTATGCGGGATTTGTCGGCGTCTTTGTTGGTGGCCGTCTTGGCTACGTACTGTTTTATAATCTCCCTGCCTTTCTTGATAACCCGCTTTATTTGTTTAAAGTTTGGGATGGAGGAATGTCTTTCCACGGTGGGTTGATGGGTGTTATCTGCGCAATGTGGTTATTTGGCCGCAGAACTAAACGCCACTTCTTAAAAGTTGCTGACTTCATTGCACCGTTAGTCCCTTTTGGCTTAGGAATGGGGAGAATCGGTAACTTTATTAACGGTGAATTGTGGGGGCGTGTCACATTGGATACACCGTGGGCTATGCTGTTTCCAAGCTCCCGTAGTGAAGATATTGCACTGGCAGCAACTGACCCGTCACTGTTATCAATACTTGAACAATATGGCGTTCTTCCCCGTCACCCTTCACAACTCTACGAAATGGCGTTAGAGGGGATCGTCCTGTTTATTATTTTAAATTTATATATCCGTAAACCTCGTCCAATGGGCAGTGTTTCCGGTCTGTTCTTAATTGGCTACGGTATTTTCAGGATAATAATGGAATTCTTCCGTCAACCAGATGCACAACTGGGTCTATTCGATGGAATCAGCATGGGACAGATTCTTTCTGTTCCAATGATCCTGGCGGGAGTTTTAATAATGATATGGGCATACAAACACCAAGGTAATAAGGTACAAGAGATAAAATGAAACAGTATCTGGACTTAATGAAAAGAGTGCTTGAAGAAGGCACTCCGAAAGCAGACCGCACCGGGACGGGGACTGTCTCCATTTTCGGGCATCAGATGCGTTTCAATTTGCAGGATGGTTTCCCGCTGGTGACAACTAAACGTTGTCATATCCGCTCAATTATTCATGAACTTCTCTGGTTCCTGAATGGTGATACGAATACTCAATATTTGCATGATAATAGTGTCACTATTTGGGATGAATGGGCGGATGAAAACGGCGATTTGGGGCCTGTGTATGGTAAGCAATGGCGTGCATGGGGAGCGGCAGATGGCCGCCAGATTGACCAACTGAAAACGGTGCTGGAACAGCTTAAAAGCGATCCGGATTCACGCAGGATCATTGTATCGGCCTGGAACGTCGGTGAGCTGGATAAAATGGCATTAGCGCCATGCCATGCTTTCTTCCAGTTTTATGTTGCGGATGGCAAACTTTCCTGCCAGCTTTACCAGCGTTCCTGTGATGTATTCCTTGGTTTGCCGTTCAATATTGCCAGCTATGCATTGTTGGTTCATATGCTGGCACAGCAGTGTGATCTGGCAGTGGGCGATTTTGTCTGGACTGGTGGTGACACTCATCTTTATAACAACCATATGGAACAGACACAGTTACAGCTCAGTCGTGAGCCGCGTTCACTGCCAAAGCTGGTCATAAAGCGTAAACCGGAATCACTTTTTGATTATAAATTTGATGATTTTGAAATTGTCGATTATGACCCGTATCCAGGAATAAAGGCACCGGTTGCTATTTAGTTGTTCGGTTATTAGCAACAAATCTGGGGGGAGACAATTTATTATAAATTGTCTCCCTTTTGATTTTGATGATATAAATACAGACTCGCAGAAGTAGAGAAAAAAAACCATAAATACTATTTCTCAGAAAAAAGTCAGAGATCTGCTCAACAACCCTGAATATTTCGAGAGTAGTATGTTTGTCACTAATAAAGAGGTATCTAAATTGATTATTCAACCAGTAGCGGAAAGTGAGAGAGAACTGGCCGATAGAAACACGGAACAACAGGCGATAGCGTTGCTCAAAATCACAATGTTGTCGAAGAAAGATATTATAGAAGGTAGAAAAATAACCCCTGAAGAAGCACTTTGCAGACGCAGGGAACGTCGGGTGTGACATATACCCTTCATCTTTCAAATTGCTGCTTTGTTGGCTGCGTTCACTTACCCCAGTCACATCGTTATCTATGCTCCTGAGGATGCGTTCACTTGCCGCCGCGCTGCAACTTGAAATCTATTGGGTATATAAAGTTTAAAAAAATTCTTTTGTTACTCAATTAATTGAGGGAACAGATAAAGCTAATCGATAAAAACTGCACTAGAAACCTTAAAACGTGTATTCAAGGCTTTTATGTGGGTTACTGTCAGCGACCTCGTTCCACCCAGAATTGTGATACGAGGGAGGTTTTCCCGATTTCGTTTTTAAGGTCGGCTTGTTTAAGGCCGTGTTTTAGTAATCGGTTAGTTTGTCGTATTTTGCGTGGGATACGATATGTGAAGAGTTTTTTTTGATTATATTTATGAAACTTCTTCCTTATATCCATATAAGATTACAATGCATGACAATAATAATAAACAAAAACGTCTATTCTTATTGATTTTTGCGAGGCTCTACGCAATTTAAATGTAACAATAATATGTTGTTATTTTTTTATTGATGCACTCTCGCATAAAATTCAATTATGTGTTTACTCTGTTTTTAAAATAAATAGAATGTTTTACGAAAGGATGTAAGGAATTGTTAATGGAAAATAACATTAATATAATTGGTAGTTATAATATTGATAATCAATTAGGTTTTTCCTTATTGGAATTGATGATTGTTATTGTTTTAATTTCAATATTTTCTTTATGGGGGATACAGGAATGGGGTGATCATCAGGAAAGAGCCAGGTTACAGGAGTCAGTACAGAAAGTATTGACATTTATCGCCAGGCAACAATCTATGGCAAATTATCTGAATAAAGAGGTGGTGTTGTGGCTGAAAACGGGAAAAGAGTGGTGTATAGCGCTTTCTAGATCTGCACTTGCTGATTGTGATTTCGAGAATGTTGAGGGTATAAAATCATCCTATCAGGATGTTGTTATAAGTTCAGCAACTAAGGAGCAGATAGAGTTTCATGGAATAAGAAACACGATGATGCCAGCGAGTTTTATCTTGGCTAATTCCGCCGGTGAAATATCAGTTATTTTTTCTTCACGAGGAAGAGTAAGATCATGTAGTAATAATAAGTTTAATAGTATCCCAGCGTGTGGTTAATTATGCTTTTTCTTATAAAATAAGTGATACTCTATTGTAATAATGGAACATAAAAACCAATCTGGAATGACATTGTTAGAAGTGATTGTGGCAATGGCTATTGGCACTATTATTTTACTGGCGATTGCCAAAAGTTACCCGGTTTTAACCAGACAAATAATGGAGTTATATCAGCGATATCGTTTAGGATATTTCGCTAAACAAACATTGCATATTATAGAAAAAGATATTCGCCGTGCAGGATATTGCCAGCATTATTGCGATGGAAAGCCAATATTAATCAGTAATAAAAATGATGAAAGTGAGGATTCATGCCTGATTATTGCATACGATCTTAATGTAAATAACCAATGGGAGCCACCAGAACACAATGAATCAGAATTCTTTGGCTATCGTCTTAGCAATAAGTCAGTGGAATGGAAAAGAGGTGCGGATAGCTGTCAGGGAAATGGCTGGGAAAGGCTATTTGACCCAAATGAGATAGTGGTAGATTCATTTAAAGCAGAAAAATTACCAACAAAAGATGGTTTAGTTTTTATCAAATTGACGCTTATTGCACATTGGTTTAAACATCCATCAATAAACTACCAATATCAGGCAGTAATACGTTTGCGCAATATCAGGGGATAAGTACCGTGACTGAGCATTCTCCAAATGTCTGCCTGCAATTTCAGCAAGGAAATGTATTGTTGATTTCAGTGCTGATGTTGCTGGCTGTGAGCCTTATGATGTTGAAAGCTTTACATCATCATTTGGATAACGCATTAATCATGATGGTTGATGAACGCAGATATTTAAAAGCTTTTCAGCAAGCAGAATCTGCATTGGCATGGGGAATGGCTCAGTCATGGCTACTTTATAGTGATAAAACAGAAGAGTGGTATTGCCTGCAACAGCAGGAGTTCCATCTGACAAGTTGTTTAAAAAGGTATTCAAGTAATTTTTTTCTGCTGAAAGGTGTGGCGGAAATGGCATCTGGGCAATCTGTCGGATTGTATCAATGGATGAAATTAATCTCTTCTGGTGGAAGTGATTCTCTTATTCCGGTAGAAAGCGGTTGGTTGGATTTCTGTCCCGAGGCAGATACGGGGTTTTGTTTATGAAGCCAGATCTTTTTCAGGTTAATCAATCAGGGATGAGTTTGCCCGAAGTTATGGTCGCCGTTATGGTCTTTTCTGTCTCTTTACTGGGATTAATGCGTTATCATCAGGCGTTATTATTTGGATTTCAGCAACATTGGCAACAATCAAAGGCGGACAAATTATCTTATGGATACCTGGAACAATATGAATTAATTGCAGGTCAAAGTGTTTTAGCAGAATTAACATTGCCACCGGGATGGCACGCTGAATTTCAGACGGCATATCAGTTATCTGATTGTTATCAGCTTACAGTTATAGTGACAACGCCTTATAATCAGCAAAGTAAAGCAAGCCGGTGGATTTGTTCAAACGGGAGTCCTGATGTTCAAGGTTTATCATTCTAATCAGTTAGATCTTCTTAAAGAGCTGATAACAATACTTATCGGAGATAATCCACTGACTGATCCGTTTGAGCAGGAAGTCATTCTGGTACAAAGCCCAGGAATGTCACAGTGGCTGCAAATCCAACTGGCTGAAAGCATTGGCATATCAGCCAATATTTCGTTTCCGCTTCCGGCTACTTTTATCTGGGATATGTTTACCAAAGTATTGCCTGATATCCCTAAAGAAAGCGCTTTTAGTAAAGATGCCATGACATGGAAACTGATGGCGTTATTGCCTCAATTATTGCCAGAAGCGGAATTTGTCGCACTCAGGCACTATCTTGATCAGGATTTTGATAAACGGAAAATTCATCAATTGGCCGGGCGGGTTGCTGACCTGTTTGACCAATATCTTGTTTATCGCCCGCAATGGCTGGAAAGCTGGCAGCAAGGGCAGCTTATTGATGGTTTGAGTGATAATCAGTTGTGGCAGAAGAGATTGTGGCTGGAATTAACGGAATATACCCACCAGCTACAACAACCTCAATGGCATCGGGCTAACTTGTATCGCCGTTTTATTTCGATATTGGAAAACAGTGCTGAGCTTTCACCTTGTTTACCGAAACGGGTATTTATCTGTGGTATTTCTGCTTTGCCGCCTGTTTATTTACAAGCCTTACAGGCACTGGGACAGCATATTGATATTCACCTGATGTTTACCAATCCATGTCAATATTATTGGGGAGATATTCAGAATTATGCTTTTCTGGCAAAACTGAGCAGCCGTAAACCGCGTCACTATAAAAATAAGCAGGAACTGGAATATTTCAAAGATCCTGGCAATGCTCAATCACTGTTTAACGATGAAGGTGAACAGGATATCAGTAATCCCTTGTTGGCGTCATGGGGGCGATTGGGGCGTGATAATCTTTATTTATTGTCGCAGCTTGAGCAAAGTTCGGATGTTCACGCTTTTGTTGAATTAGAACAAGACAACATGTTACATCAGCTGCAAAGGGATATTCTCTATCTGGAGGATCATGCTCAAATTGGCTCAACAAAAGAAACATTTGAAAATAGCCTGCAAAAACGGCTGGTTAACCCTTCGGATCGTTCTTTTTCTTTCCATGTTTGCCATAGCCCTCAACGGGAAGTGGAAGTTTTACAGGATCAGCTTTTAAGGTTACTGGAAGATAATCCATCACTGACGCCAAGGGATATTATTGTGATGGTCGCGGATATCGACAATTATACTCCCTATGTTCAGGCGGTATTTGGTAATGTCTCTGCTGAACGTTATATTCCATTCGCAATTTCTGATCGTAAAGCCCGTCAAGCACATTCAATTTTGCAGGTATTTATTACACTGCTTGATTTACCTCAAAGCCGTTTTACAACTGAGCAGGTTTTAGCATTGCTGGAAGTTCCGGCACTGGCGAATAAATTTGAGATTCATGAAGATGGTTTACGTTTATTAAGGCGCTGGGTGGAAGAATCCGGTGTTCGCTGGGGGCTGGATGACGACAATGTGGAAGAGTTGTCCTTGCCGGTGACAGGCCAGCATACATGGCGTTTTGGACTGACCAGAATGTTGTTGGGTTATGCCATGGATAGTCGGTCAGGTCCTTGGAAAGAGGTCTTGCCTTATGATGAATCCAGCGGCTTAGCGGCGGAGCTTGCCGGTCAATTAGCTGAGTTTTTAATGCAATTGAGCTACTGGCGCAAAATTCTGGGTGAGAGCCAGACGTTAATGGGGTGGTTACCTGTCTGTCAGCAATTGCTGGAGGCATTTTTCGTCGCAGACAGTGAAACTGAATTAGTACTGGCAATGATAGAACAGCAGTGGCAGAAAGTGATAGGCAATGGTTTGAATGCCCATTATCAGGAAATCGTGCCACTGGTTCTGTTACGGGATGAATTGGCTCTCCGGTTTGATGATGAAAAAATAAGTCAGCGTTTTCTCGCTGGGTCTGTCAATTTTTGTACCTTGATGCCGATGCGTTCTATCCCCTTTAAAGTTGTCTGTTTATTGGGAATGAATGACGGTATTTATCCCCGTTCAATTCCGCCGCTTGGGTTTGACCTGATGGCAGAAAAAAGCCAAAGGGGGGACAGAAAACGGCGGGATGATGATCGCTATTTATTCCTTGAAGCGCTGATATCCGCTGAACAGTTTCTTTATATTAGTTACATTGGTAAATCCATTCGTGATGATACGGAATGCAATCCTTCCGTGCTGGTTAATGAATTGCTGGATTATGTTTGCCAGAGTTTCTGCTTGCCAGGCAATGAAAAACTGAACGTTGATGAAAGTGCCGCTAATATCAGAAAACATCTGTTATCTCTTCATACCCGGGTTCCATTTGCGCCGGAGAACTTTATACCGGGCAGTTACCAACAAAGTTATGCAGAAGAGTGGCTACCGGCAGCGACTGAGCAAGGTGCTGCATATTCTGAATTTTGTCAGCCTGTCGAAACGGAACACATTCGGGACATTACACTTGATGATTTAATCCGCTTTTACCGTCATCCCGTTCGGTTTTTTTTCCAGCGTTGTCTGAAAATAAATTTTGTCATTGAAGAAACAGAGTTACCTGAGGAAGAACCTTTTGTTTTGGATAACCTGCAACGTTATCAATTTAATCAGCTATTGTTGAATACACTCATTGAACAACAATCGCCTGATCCGCTATTCAACCGACTTCGTGCGGCTGGAGGGCTGCCTTTTGGTGCTTTTGGTGAAGTTTATTGGTTGAAGCAGCAAAAAGAGATGCAACCGCTGGCGGATAAAATTCGCGAACAGCAAATGGAGACTTTCTCTGTCGATTTACATCATGATTTAGGGCAAGTCATTCTGACAGGGCGAATTAATAAGGTACAGCCGGATGGTTTGCTGCGTTGGCGGCCGGCTAGTTTGACTGCAAATGATGGTATGCAGTTGTGGATTGAACATCTGGCTTACTGTCTTGCGGGTGGTAAGGGAGAAAGCCGCAGTTATGGACGCGATAACAGCGAATGGTGCTTTGCCCCGGTACCGTCAGAACAAGCGGAAGATTACCTGAAGCAATTGGTTGAAGGTTATCAGCGCGGAAGATCAGTACCTTTGCCCTTGTTTTGTAAAAGTGGTTGGGTGTGGCTTTCAACATGTATGCATAAAGAAACGGGTGAGATTGATTGCAGTGATGAAATTCAATCAAAAGCTGAAAGCCAGTTACTGAAAGTATGGCTTGGGGATCAAGGACGCAGAGGGGAAGGTGACGATCCTTATGTTCAGCGGGCTTTCAGGCAAGCTGATAAATCATTTTTAGCAAAACTTAAACAGGAAGCGCTCAGTTATTTGTTACCGATAGCGCGATATCAGAACACATAGGGAGAATATCCGATAATGCATAAACATCTTGTCCGTATGCTTGCTGTGATGTTCCTGCTTTTTTGGGGAACGGCAGGTTATGCGCAAACACAACAGTGGCAGCCACTGCAAGAGACAATTTATAAAAGTGAAAATGATCACCGTCAGTATCAGGGAATCAAATTGGCAAACAATATGACGGTTTTGCTGGTGTCTGATGAGAAGGCGACAAAATCTCTGGCAGCGGTGTCGATTCCGGTTGGGAGTATGGAAAACCCTGACAGCCAGCTTGGGCTTGCACATTATCTGGAACATATGGTTCTGATGGGATCTGCGCGCTACCCACAGTCGGGTAGTTTATCTGAGTTTCTGCAAAAGCACGGTGGTAGCTATAACGCCAGCACCGCCTCTTACCGTACGGCTTTCTACCTTGAGGTAGAAAATGAAGCGTTAGCTGATGCCACAGATCGTCTGGCTGATGCACTGGCTGAACCGCTGCTTGACCCGGTAAACGCAGATCGGGAGCGAAACGCGGTCAATGCGGAACTGACAATGGCGCGTTCTCGCGATGGGATGCGGGTTGCCCAAATACGCTCAGAAACTCTGAATCCTGCTCACCCAAATGCCCGTTTTTCTGGTGGTAATCTGGAAACACTGAAAGATAAACCGGGGAGTCAATTACAAACAGAACTGGTGGATTTCTATCAGCACTATTATTCAGCCAATCTGATGAAAGGTGTCATTTACGGTAATCAGCCTATTGATAAACTGGCTCAAATTGCAGTTGATACTTTTGGCCGGATACCGGACAGAAAAGCGAGCGTGCCGGCGATTACCGTCCCGGCAGTAACGGAAAAAGAGAAAGGAATTATTATCCATTATGTTCCTGCTCAACCGCAAAAAGCGTTGCAACTGGAGTTCAGTATTGATAACAACAGTGCTGATTTTCGCAGTAAAACCGATGAATATCTCGGTTATATGATAGGTAACCGCAGTTTGAATACATTATCAGACTGGCTGCAATCTCAGGGGTTGGCTGAAAGTATCAACGCAGGTGCGGCACCGATGATTGACCGCAATAAAGGCATCTTTTTTATCTATGTGACGTTGACAGATAAAGGACTTGAGCAGCGTGATCAGGTTGTTGCGGCTATTTTTGCTTATATTAATTTGTTAAAGCAAAAAGGCATTCAGAAAAGCTATTTTGATGAGATCGCTAAGGTTTTGAAGCTCTCTTTCCAATATGGCTCTATCGTTCGTGATATGCATTATATCGAATGGTTATCGGATGCTATGTTGCGAGTTCCTGTTGCCAATGTACTGAATTCCGGCTATGTGGCTGATGATTATAATCCGAAAGCAATTGCCAGCCGGCTTGCTGAGTTGACGCCTGAAAACGCCCGTATCTGGTATATCAGCCCAAAGGAGCCGCATAATAAACAGGCTTACTTTGTCCAGGCGCCTTATCAGGTTGATCGAATCACATCACAGCAGCAGTCAAAATGGCAGCAGTTAGAGGAACAGATGAACTTTTCTCTGCCGGAGCCAAATCCTTATATTCCTGACAACTTGAAACTGATAAAAGCAGGTAAAAGCCAGAAGTATCCTGAGATGATTCTTGAACAGCAGAATCTCCGTTTGTTCTATATGCCGAGCCAATATTTTGCTGATGAGCCTAAAGCCAGCATCGTTCTTGATTTGCGCCATGCAGAAAGTCTGAATAGCGCCCGTAAGCAGGTAACTTGTTCTTTGCTTGATTATTTGGCGGGGCTTTCCCTTGACCAGCTTGGTTATCAGGCTTCCGTTGCAGGAATGAGCATCTCCAGTGGTGCATCGCAGGGATTGCAATTAGGCGTCAGTGGCTACACTCAGAATCTGCCGCAACTCTTAACCTCTTTAATCAGTAATTACATGGCGTTTACGCCAACCGAGAGTCAACTGGAACAAGCTAAATCTTGGTATCGCGAACAGATCGAGGTTTCTAATAACGGTAAAGCTTATGAAATGGCTATGCAGCCATTGAAGCGCCTTTCTGGGGTGCCTTACACGGAACAATCTGTTCGATTGAAAGAGTTGGAAACCATCACTGTTCAGGAGATTGTTGACTATCGTCATGAGATGATCAAAAACGCTGCTTTGCAGATGATGATCATTGGAAACCTGACCGAACAGCAGAGTAAAGTAATTGCTGAATCTGCCCATCATCAACTGGCGAATCAAGGAAGTCACTGGTGGAGTGGGAACAAGGTGGTGATTGATAAAAATTACCCGGTTAATTTCCAGCGTGCCGGCAGCAGCACCGACGGTGCTTTAGCCGAAGTTTATATTCCGACTGGGTATGACCGTATAGAAGGTTATGTTTATTCCAGCTTGTTAAGCAATATGCTTCAGCCTTGGTTCTATGAGCAGCTAAGAACAACGGAACAATTGGGGTATGCGGTGTTTGCCTTCAATACCAGTGTTGGGGAACAGTGGGGGTTGGGTTTCCTGCTGCAAAGTAACAGTAAACAACCAAAATACTTGAATCAGCGTTATCTGGATTTCTATCAGAAAGCAGCGGATAAACTGAAAGCGATGTCTCAAGCTGATTTTGAGCAGTACAAAAATGCGCTGATTAATGAAAGGCAGCAGCCGCCACAAACTTTCTATGCCGAAGTTGCCCGTTTCTCCGGTGATTTTAGCCGCAATAACGTTAGCTTTGATAGCCGAGATAAAATGCTTGAGGCACTAAAGAAAACCACACAGAAGCAACTGATTAATTTCTATCGGGATGCGGTAATCAAACATCGCGGACTGTCATTTATTTCCCAGGTGATTGGCAAATCAGCAAACCCGGATGGGTATGCGAAATTGAAAGGTTGGAAAACCTATCATAATGTCACTGAACTTCAGAAACAGTTACCTGTTGAGGTAAGGGCTCAGTGATCACAGAGATATCTGTCCACAGGCTTAATGCATTAACTCTACCGCTGAATGGTCAGCGGCTGATCGAAGCTTCTGCCGGGACGGGTAAAACCTACACCATTGGCATTTTATATCTCCGTTTGCTACTTGGATTGGGGAAAGATGCCGCTTTTCCTCGGCCTTTAAGCGTGGAAGAAATTCTGGTGGTGACGTTTACTGAAGCAGCAACAGATGAGCTGCGTGGTCGTATCCGTGAAAATATTCATAAACTTCGCCTGGCTTGTATTCGAAGCGAAGTCGAAGGCGCAGAACCCGACTATCAACAGCTACTGGATGAAATCCCGGATAAAGAGCAAGCGGCTATTTGGTTGCTGGCCGCAGAACGGCAGATGGATGAAGCCGCGATTTATACCATTCATGGTTTCTGTCAGAGAATGTTGGCGCATAATGCTTTTGAATCTGGGATTTTGTTTGAACAGACATTAATTCAGGATCAACATCCATTGGAAAAACAAGGGTGTGCTGATTTCTGGCGGCGTTACTGCTATCCATTGCCGTTGTCAATGGCAATGGTCATCAGCCAGGAATGGAGTGGGCCGGAAGCGCTGTTAGCTGAATTACACCCTTATTTACAAGGGGATATGCCACATATTATTGATGCGCCAGACAGTGATGAAACGCTGTTAAGCCGTCATGAGAAAATTATCCAGTTGATCAGCGGTGTTAAATGCCAATGGAATGAAATTGCTGGAGAATTACATGATTTGATCGCGGGCTCTGGTGTAGATAAGAGAAGTTATAGTAGTAAGCACTTACCAAATTGGCTGAACAGAGTCACTGATTGGGCTCAGGAGCCTACAGAGGATTATCAATTGCCAAAAGAGCTGGAGAAATTTCGGCAGTCGGTATTAGTAGAAAAGACAAAAAAGGGAGACGTCCCTGAACACTCACTTTTTGTGGTTATCGATGATTTATATCAGCAACCACTTACTTTACGTGATTTGATTATCTCCAGAGCGATTATTGAAATTCGTCAGTCAATCCGGCAGGAAAAGTCAATGCGCGGTCAGATGGGATTTGATGATTTACTAACCCGTCTTGATGATGCTTTGAAAGGCCCAGGTAGTGATTTGCTTGCTCAAACTATTCGCCAGCGCTATCCGGTTGCGTTGATTGATGAGTTTCAGGATACCGATCCACAGCAATACCGGATTTTCCATACCATCTATGGCGATCAGCCTGAAAATGGGTTGCTATTTATCGGCGATCCTAAGCAGGCTATTTATGCATTTCGTGGTGCAGATATTTTCACTTATATTCGTGCTCGCTCTCAAGTAAGTGCTCACTATACTCTGGAGACAAACTGGCGCTCGGCCTACTCAATGGTACAGGCAGTGAACAAGCTGTTTATGCGTTCAGAAAATCCATTTTTGTTTGAACAAATCCCTTTTATTGAGGTTTCCGCGGCAGAGAAAAACCGAGGGCTTTCTGTTAGTTATGACGGTCAAGAGCAGGCAGCGTTGAATTTCTGGTTACAGCCAGGAGAAGGTATTTCTACCGGAGATTATGAACAAACGATGTCACGGCTTTGCGCTGCACAAATTCGTGATTGGTTGCAGGCTGGTAGTGAAGGACGTGCTCTGTTGCATAAGGGAGATGATTCCCGGCCTGTGGCTGCTGCCGACATTACTGTTTTGGTGCGTAGCAGAAAGGAAGCCATACTGATCCGTAGTGCGCTTAACTTGTTATCTATTCCTTCTGTATTTCTTTCTAACCGGGAAAGTGTATTTGATACCGCAGAAGCAAAGGATATTCTTTGGCTACTGCAAGCGGTGTTGTCGCCAGAGAAAGAACGCGTTCTGAGAAGTGCGCTTGCCAGTGGTTTGTTTGGTTTGACTGCTTGTCAGATAGACAAGCTGAATCATGATGAAAAGGCGTGGGATCATTTAGTTGATGAATTTGATGGTTATTTCCGCCTGTGGCAACGCCGTGGTGTGTTACCGATGTTACGAGCGGTAATAGCAAACCATCATATTGCTGAAAATTTGCTTGTCAGTTATGAGGGTGAACGGCGTTTGATGGATGTGATGCATATTGGTGAGTTGTTACAGGAGATATCTCTACAACTCGACAGTGAACATGCGGTTACTCGTTGGCTGGCTCAACAAATATCTCATCCTGATCCACAGTCGGAAAACCAGCAAGTGCGGCTGGAAAGCGATCGCCATTTGGTACAAATCTGTACTATTCATAAATCTAAAGGCTTGGAATATCCGCTGGTATGGTTGCCATTTGTCTGTAATTTCAGGGCGCAGAAACAGGCGATATATCATGATCGTACAAATTTTGATGCTTGCCTTGATATTTTCCCTGATGAGGAAACGATCAAACTGGCGGAAGAAGAAAGGCTGGCGGAAGATTTGCGTTTGCTTTATGTCGCATTGACACGCTCTGTTTACCATTGCAGTGTCGGTGTGGCTCCACTGATAAAAGGCAATAAGAAAAAGGCCGGGGATACTGATCTGCATCAGTGTGCTCTGGGTTACCTGCTCCAAAAGGGAGTTAAAGGTGATGCTGATTTTCTGGCGAAATGTCTTAAAGAATTAAATGGGGATGGGATTATTGTCTCCTCAATCAGTGATACTGATGATAATCCATGGAAATCACAAAGCCAAAATGATTTATTGCTGTCGGCAAGGCAGTTTAATCGCAGGATTCAGGATGATTGGCGGATCACCAGTTATTCTGGTCTGCAAAACTCTGCTGTTTATCATGGCAATACTTCTCCCCGTATTGCTGGGGAAGAGACTATTGAGGTCATTGTTCAGTCTATCGCGCCAAAGTTGGATGTTGATGCCAGTGGTGAAAAACAAATAGCAGAACAACCAGAAATGACACCACATACGTTTCCACGGGGAGCCTCTGCGGGGACTTTTTTGCACTCTATTCTGGAAGAGCTTGATTTCAGCCAATTGCCTGATGAGAAATGGTTGGCGGAACAACTGAAATCAGCCGGGTTTGATGAACACTGGAGTGGGGTATTACAACAGTGGATGGCAGATATTTTTACGACTCCATTGAATGATGAAGGTATACAGCTTGCAGAAATTCCGCTTCATCACCAACAGGATGAAATGCAGTTTTATCTGCCGGTTGAACAACTTTTGCGATCTCAGGAACTGGATGCGGTGATGCGTCGTTACGACCCTGTTTCTGCCCGCTGTTCTCAACTGGAATTTCAGCAGGTGAAAGGGATGCTGAAAGGGTTTATTGATTTGGTCTTCTGTTGGCAAGGCCGGTTTTATGTACTGGATTACAAATCAAACTGGCTGGGCGAGGGGAGTCAAGCTTATACCCGCGAAACGATGGAAACAGCCATGATTGAGCATCGTTATGATCTGCAATATCAGATTTATACACTGGCACTGCATCGTTACCTGCGTCACAGGTTGGCTAATTATGATTACCAGCAACATTTTGGCGGTGTGATTTATCTGTTCCTGAGGGGAATAGATAAACAACAACCGGGGAATGGTATTTTCAGTTGTCGCCCTGCGGCTGAGTTTATGGATGCTTTGGATCTGCTTTTCCGTGGTCATGAACAGCCTGAGAAAGAGAAAAATTGATGATTTCGTTATTACGACAGGCAGTAGATCTCCGGCTCCTGCGTTCATTGGATTTACAGTTTGCTCATACATTGATTGAGGATGAAGATCCTGTTCTGTTGCTGGTAATGGCGTTGTTGAGTGCTGAAACAGGTACCGGCCACGTTTGCCTGCCGGTTAACCGGATAACACCTGAACATTTTTTTGATGGGCGACATCGTGAATTTGCGGAGCAGTTATGGCAGGTTGCGGGAAGACCTGATAAGCAGAGTTTACTGGTGGCACTGGAAAACTGTGCTGCCGTCAGTAGTGGTTTTCAACCAACGCCTGTTGTGCTTTCGCATGATCGACTCTATTTGCAGAGGATGTGGCAAAGTGAGTGCCAGGTGGCCGCTTTTTTCTCCGCTAATCAATCAACCGATGGTATTCAGGAAGCGCAGCTGAGAACTATTCTGGATGAATTATTCATACTGTCCGGTGAAACAGTGGATTGGCAAAGGGTGGCTGCCGCTGTAGCGGTGACTAGCAGAGTTTCGGTTATCTCTGGTGGGCCGGGAACCGGAAAAACGACAACGGTTGCTAAATTATTGGCTGCCTTAATCAAACTTAATCCGGATAAAAAGCAGGTTATCCAACTGGCGGCTCCGACGGGAAAAGCGGCTGCCAGATTGACTGAATCTCTTAACAGTGCTGTTAGAAAATTGTCTCTAACAGAGAAACAGTTTGAATCTATGCCAGATCAAGCGCAGACGATTCACCGGTTGTTGGGCGCTCAACCTGATAGCCAGCGATTGCGCTATGACCGGGATAACCCATTGAATCTGGATGTGCTGGTGGTGGATGAAGCTTCAATGGTGGATTTACCCATGATAGCCAGGTTGATTGACGCATTGCCACCCAAGGCGAAAATCGTTCTGCTGGGTGACCGTGATCAACTGGCGTCAGTGGAAGCTGGAGCGGTGTTGGGCGATATTTGCCGTTTTGCTGAATTGGGATACAGCGTTGTAAGAGCAGAACAGCTAAGTCGGTTGACGGGATGCCATTTGGTTGCAGGCGATCAGGAAAACGCTCCAGAGGTTCGCGATCGTCTGTGCCTGTTGCGTAAAAGCTACCGCTTTGATGCAAATTCGGGAATTGGACAACTTGCCGCGGCAGTTAATCAGGGAAAGAGTCGGGAAGCGCTGTCTATTCTGCAACAGCCATTGGATGATATCTGTTTCTACCCATTGTCTGGGGATGAAGATTATCAGCGGTTGCTGACAGAAACGGTATCGGGTTACCACTCTTATTTGCAACTGGTGGCAAAGCAGGCACCTGCAAAAGAGATTCTGGCTGAATTTAACCGCTATCGTCTGCTGTGTGCACTCAGAGAAGGGCCATTCGGTGTCAGTGGGCTTAACGAGCGAATAGAACAGCTATTGCATCGTCAGGGACTGATCCGTCGCCCTGCCGGGGTTTTCAGCCGTGGTTATGCAGGCAGGCCAATCATGATTGCCCGTAATGACAGCACACTGGGACTGTTTAATGGCGATATCGGCATTATGCTCAGGGATGAAAATAATGAGCTGCGTGCGTATTTTCAATTGCCTGATGGGCAGATTAAAGGGATTCAGCCGAGTCGTTTGCCACAGCATGAAACCGCGTATGTGATGACAGTACACAAATCCCAAGGTTCAGAATTTGAGCATACGGCTTTGGTATTGCCAACGCAGTTTGTACCGGTTGTCAGCCGTGAACTGGTCTATACGGCGATGACCCGCGCCAGAGAAAAGCTGACTCTTTATGCATATGAGGCGGTATTGCGTCAGGCTATCCAGACGCCGACTCAAAGGCGAAGCGGGCTGGCTGAACGGCTTAGTCAGCAAGTGGATTAGCGAGAAACATCGGTTTTTTGTGACAGTTTTAGAGTGGAGCGGGGAGTAGCCACTGTTTCTATTGTTAGAAAAAATGAGTCGAAGTGATGGCTGCACGTTTATTATCAGTAAATTTGAGTTTGATTTATTGGATATAATAGCGTCAGGCTGATGATATTAACAATACGCCGTATCTATATATTTCTCTATTTTCATCATTATTGTGTATTTATACTGGATAATAATGAAATGCTTGAAATATATTGAGTGGACAAATAATTATTTTATATTGCCTAGATTTACTCTTTACTATAAAAAACAGTAAATAAAATAGCCTAATATCAATAGGGATTTAAGTATTTGAGCATGTTCTGTGTTTTGGCAAGGGCTCAGTTTGTGTCTTAGAGCTGAATAATTTAACCGCCTTAACAAATTTGGATAATAGTTAATCTTAATTAAAACAATAAGTTGAATTAAAAATTGAGGTGTGTTATTTTCTTCACAATGACAATAATGCAAGTGGTTATCATTTGCATTTGCATTTTTTTTTAGTTGTTTATATAATTCCTCAAGTTTTTTACTAATGGATGGTAAAAGCGTTTTTGCCGGTATTACTGAATGCCTATACCAGCTTCTTCTTGGAGATTAGCTATCTATGTTAAAGCATAGCGTAACCACTATTGCTGTGTTATCTGTTTTTTATTCTCATCAGAGTTTGGCAAATAAAAATAGCAAAACCGATTCGTTGGATACTGTTGTTGTAACTGCGGAGAAAGTTTCTGCGGATCAGCAAAAAACAGCAATAAGTATGACGGCATTATCTGACTTTGATATTGAGCGGAAAGGGATTGAAAACTTTTATGAAGTTGTTTCAGAAGTTCCCAATTTATATATGATAAAAGCAGGTAACCCATCTGATGCTGGGTTTATTTCATTGCGGGGTGTGACGCCTGGAATGGAAGGAGAACAAGCGGTCGGTTTCTTTACTGATGGTGTGTATAGCAGTTCATTTGATACCGAATTACTGGATATTGAACGCGTTGAAGTATTACGTGGCCCACAGGCAACATTATATGGCCGAAATACTGAAGCGGGGGTGATTAATATCATTACCAAAGATCCCGATCCGGTAACGGAACGGAAACTTGGTTTCTCATATGGTAATTATAATCGTTTGCAGACTACTGCTATTTTAGGTGGTGGTATTGATGAATATGGCGATTGGTCTTACCGTACAGCATTACGTTATTTGAATAGCGATGGCTATTTTAAACGAGATTATGATAATAAAAAGAATATAAATGATGTTAATGATTTTAACGGCAGATTTAAGATCCGCTGGCAGCCATCAGATGGGCCGTGGGATATTATTACTACATTTGATGCACAAAACCGCAGAAACGGAAACGCCTCATTTGCACCGCTCGATAAAATCAAGAGAGGGACAAAATCGATAGATTCTGACTATGCAGGTAAATCAGACGCTAATATTTATAAAGGATCTATTAAAGCGGTCTATCAATGGGATCGTATGGATCTGACTTCAATTAGTGCATATACTTCAGAAGATAAAAAAGATTATCAGGATCTCGATTTTACTCGTAAATCATATTCAAAATTATTCATTGACCGCAAACAAAATTATTTCTCGCAGGAATTACGTCTTAACTCCAAAAATACCGGGCCATTTAACTGGCTGGTTGGTATGTATTACTTTAATCAGGATGATAAATTAGATATTGATTACAGGATGTTACCGTTCGATTATCAGGTTAAGAATACCAACGTTAAGACCAATAATTATGCTCTGTTTGGTAATACCAGTTATTATCTGACGGATAATGTAGAGCTGGTTGCTGGGCTGCGTTATGACTATGAGAAAAAGAATCTGAAATTCATAAAGACAGGAAATTTCTCGGGAATGACGGGAGAAAATCTGACTGATAACCTCTCGTTTGATGCTTGGTTGCCAAAAGCTGGAGTCAATTATTATGCTACGGATAACGCTATGTTATATGCCAGTATTGCCCGTGGTTATAAAAGTGGAGGGTTTAACAGTTTGGCACCGAAGGATCAGCGTCGTTTTGATGCTGAATACACAACCAACTATGAAATTGGTCTGAAATCAGAATGGTTGGATAAGACCGTGCGCTGGAATACCTCATTATTTTGGATTGACTTTACCGATCAGCAGGTTGAAAAGCAATTTTATCCCGAATCCATTACCCAGAATGCAGGGAAATCAATCAGTAGAGGGCTTGAGTCGGAAATTTCTTGGAGAGTAATTAAGGGGCTGACATTATCTGCTAATGCAGGTTTCAATGATGCTCACTTTACTGAGTTTAAAGACAATATTTATGAAAAAAAGGGTAGCAAAATTGTAGGCGTTACGGATTATAAAGATAAACGTCCGGCAAATACGCCAAATTATACTTATGGCGTTGGTGTAGATTACAGTTTCCTGGACGGATATTTTATCCGTGCTGATTATAATGTTGCCGGTAAAGTTTATTTCGATAATGCTAATACTGAGAAGCAGTCTAATTACGGCTTGTTGAATCTTCGGGCTGGATATGAGACGCCAACTTACGATATTACGTTATGGGCAAAAAATCTGTTAAATAAGACTTATGTTACTCGTGCATTCCCAATGGCTGGAGAGAACGGTTGGTATGGTCGTGCAGGGGAGCCTCTGACTTTTGGTGCGACAGTCAATGTTAAGTTCTGATAAATAGTAAACTTAATGATTATACAGACCACAACAACAATCCCTGTTGTGGTGGTCTATAAGAGTAGTCAAACTCATTAACTACTTTTATATGCTATACATTGTTTATAAATTTTTCACTGCCTGCTATTACTATTATTTTAAATGATGGTAATAATTATAAGGAATTAAGGTATGAATGATAAGAATAATTTATCAGGGTGGGTAAGAGATACTCTTTATTTATATGCAAATAAACAGCCTAACGAAACGGTTTTAAGATATTGCCTTAAGGATAATACACAAGAATTTAACTATAAAGATATTATCTGTCTCAGTAGCTATATTGCCCGCCATATAAGTTACCGCGAAAATGCTAAAGCGATTATTCTGATACCGGGTAATACTCAGTTTATTTTGGGATTCATAGCTTGTATTATCCGTGGTGTTACGGCTGTTCCGGTTAACTTACCTGCCAGTCATCGTCTTGGGCGAGTAGCGGATACAATTAATTATATCTTTGAAGATTGTCAGCCAGAATATGTTATTACTTTAAAAAGCTCGGTTGATGAAATTGAGAAGCGGCAATGGCATGTAGGTCGTCAGGTTATTGTACTAGATGATATTCTTACGGATAATGATATATTAGAAATACCATCAGCTAATGAATATAAAGAGCTAATGTGTTCGAATGATGGCCCGGTATTTCTTCAATATTCTTCTGGTTCTACTGGTAAGCCGAAAGCTGTCTGCAATTTTGATGCAAATATGCAGGCCCAACATGAGATATTGCTTGAATTACATCGCGATTGCCAGCCACGAATTATTACGGCCAATTGGATACCGTTTTATCATGATATGGGCATGTTTTGCGGATTATTGACGCCACTATTATCTGGCGGTTGTTGCAACTTTATTTCTCCCAGCCATTTCACGGCTGATCCTGCCCGCTGGTTAAAGCTGATTACTGATTATTCTGCAAATTCCACAGCCGCACCAGATTTCGCTTGGCAACTGTGCATTGATAGTATAACTCAAGAGCAGGCGGCAGAATTCGATCTCTCTTCGCTTAAAATGGTATTGAATGCCGCAGAACCTATCCGGGCTGAAACTATGCCGCGGTTTGCCCGCCACTTTTCCGTATCAGGTTTTAACCCTTTGAGCTTTGTGCCCGCTTATGGTATGGCGGAAGCAACACTTGTCATCAGCCGCAAACCCGCCGGGATGCCATTCATTAGCCAGTGTTTTGATGCGGATAGACTTGCTTCCGGTTACGCTGTTCCTGCGGAAAATGGCCGTGAACTGGTGAGTTCAGGGCAGGTTGTCAGTGGATGGAAACTGCGGATTGTTGATCCTGAAACCGGTGAAATATTACCGGAAGGGCGGGTGGGTGAAATTTGGGTTGATGGTGATTCCAAAGCGCCTGGTTATTGGCAGAAACCCGAACTTAGCCAACAGACTTTTATGGCTTGTCTTAATCAGTCTATAGATAAAAGCCATTATTTGCGGACGGGTGATTTAGCCTTTATCTGGCAGGGGGAGCTTTATATCTGTGGTCGGCATAAAGATCTTATTATTGTCGCCGGCGAAAATTACATGCCAAATGATATTGAAGCCAGTATCGAGATGGGATGTGAAGACGTAAAAATTGGTGGAGCTTGTGCTTGCCAGCAGGTAGAAAGCGGTGAGTTGTTTGTCTTTGCCGAAGTTTATCGCCACCTTGAAGGGACTAAATTACAGGTCATTGCCCAGCAGATTGCAGCCAGAGTCGCATCGGATTTTCAGCTTTCACTGGCGAATGTGGTGTTATTGCCTCATGGAGCATTAAAGAAAACTTCCAGTGGAAAAATCCGGCGCAAACAAATGTTGGCTGATTTTGAAAATAACCAACTAAAAGTGCTCTTTGCTTTGCCGTGTGATATTGACAAAAAAGAACCTTCTTCCCTACCCGGTTGGCTTTATCAGCTTCTTTGCAGTTTGCTTCATTTAGATAACCCAGATCCTGCCTGTGGTTTTGCTGAATTGGGATTAACCAGCCTGTTAGCAGCCCGCTATTGCCAGCAAATAAATAAAATCTGGCGTTGTAATCTAGCCCCAGCTGATTTATTTGCTTACCCAACTATTACTCAGTTGGCTAAATATATTGATAAATTATCAGATGAAAAAATCACGGTATCTGCCACAAAATCTGAATCAACCGGAAATAAACAGATTGCAATTATTGCGATAAGTTGTCGCTTACCGGGGCAAACAAGTAATAAATGGCAACAATATGGGCAATGGTTGGCTAAAAGCGAGTTAGCCGTCAGACCCAGCAATTCAGCGCTTCGCCAGTTTGCCCTTCCTATTGGCGCTCTGGAAGGTATTGACCAATTTGATGCCCGTTTCTTTAACATTTCAGGCCGGGAAGCCGTATTACTTGATCCTCAGCAGAGGCTATTGCTTGAATTAAGCTGGCATCTGTTCGAACAGGCAGGATGGTTGCCGGAGCAACTGAAACAATCGGATACGGGTTTCTTTATCGGTCAGAGCGGCAGTGAGTTTGGTCAGCAATTACTGAAACTGAATAATCCTGAATATGCCAAAAGTTATTTGGCTACTGGGATTAATACAAGTGCAAGTTCTGGCCGATTAGCGAAGTTCTATGGAACAACCGGTCCTGCACTCACTATTGATACGGCTTGCTCTTCTTCTCTGGTGGCATTGGATACGGCGATTCGCAGCTTACAGCAAGGGCAATGCCACGCTGCTGTTGCCGGTGGCGTTAACATTTTACTGTCACCGCAGATTGAACAGACATTGATAAACGCCGGCATGTTATCGCCTAAGGGCCGATGCGCTACGCTGAGTGAAGACGCGGATGGCTATGTCAGAGGTGAAGGTGCGGCATTACTATTACTAAAACCTTATCAACAGGCTCTGGATGATGGTGATCCGGTGTTGGCCGTGATTGAATCCAGTTGTGTCGCTCAGGATGGTGAAAGTAGCAGCTTGACTGCTCCGAATCCACAAGCCCAGTCAGCAATGCTTAAGCGGTTGTTGGAACAGGCTGATATTGCGCCTGGTGATATTGATTTGCTGGAGATGCATGGCACGGGTACAGCTTTAGGTGATCCGATTGAGTTACAAGCTATTGACAGTGTTTATGGTAAACGACACCAGCCGTTGCCGTTGGCAGCCTGTAAAGCACAGATTGGTCATTTGGAAGCCGCCGCGGGTGTGGCCTCTGTGGTTCGGGCTGTGGCGCAGATACAACAGCAACAACGGTTTGGTCATCCAACGCTGGCCTCGTTCAGCGCTAAATTGTCAGCGTTAATGCCACGTTATCGCTACAGTAAACAGACTGAATCTCATCAAATAGAACGAGTTGCAATCAGTTCATTCAGTTTTACTGGCACAATGGCGGGTTTAGTGCTGAGTAAAGCAAACTTATCTGACCCCACTATCCTTGTGCCATTTGTTGAAAATGGTTTATTGCCGCTTTCAGCCTGTAGTGCATCAGCATTGCAACAGATGGCTAATCAACTGGCGGATTTGCTAGAAAATCATCAGGAACAAGCTGGCGAACTGCTCAACGGTTGGTTGAAGAAACGTCATCATCATTTTGGTTGGCGGGGGCTAATCAGCTATCAGAATTTAGCCACTCTGATTGCGCATTTACGCCATGTTGAGCCAATTCAAGTTGATCGTATAAAAATGTTAGAGAAGGGGAATGATCCTTGTGATTGGTTACAAGGGCAATCCTATAACTGGGTTAAATATGCTGGAAACACGCCGGTTAGCCGATTTGCACTAGCACAACTTCCTCTCTATCCATTTAATCGTGAGAGTTACTGGCCGGAAGAACTGCGTTTAGTTGCACAGGAAACACAGGATCAATCCGGGTCTTGCTCAGGTCATACCGGCTTTGATTTCGTTATCAATTGGGTAGCGGACGTGCTGGGAACTGAGCCTAACGCATTAGCAATGGATGATAATTTGCTTAATTTGGGCATTGATTCATTGCAGATGTTGGATCTGGTGGATGAGTGTAAAAAACAGCATATCATTCTGTCATTATCTTCCTTATTCGAACAGCCAACATTAGCCGCATGGCAACAGTGTTGGTTTTCTGCTGCTCAACCTGAAAGTGTCTCAAAAGAGTCAGAACAGCCGGTTATAAAATGGAATGGCGAGCCTTTTGAACTCACTTCGGTCCAGCAAGCCTACTGGACGGGGCGGCAAAAAGAGCAGACGCTGGGCGGAATCGCTTGTCAGGTCTATCTGGAACTGGATTGTCCGTTATTGAAGAACAGTGATATTGAATGGGCAATTAATCAATTACATCAGCGCCATGATATGTTGCGGATGCGTATTACCAGTGATGGTAAAGGGGAGATTACGGCTTACCAGCCGGTATCCGTTGAATCTTATGATTGGCAACAATTTTCACCGAGTTTATTGGAAGAGAAAAGATTCACGCTTAGGAAAGGTCTGGAAACTAAAGTTGCAGATCTGACAATTGAAAGCGGATTTGGCGTGGTGGTAAGCCATACCGTAAATAGCAGTCGCTTACATATTAATATTGATATGGTAATGGCGGATGCTATGAGCCTTCAGATTTTGTTGAGAGAGCTCAGTCAGCTTATTTTGATGCCGGGTGTGCTTCTTCCTCAATTAAATTACAGCTTCCCACAATATCTGTGTGAACAGGCCGCTGGTAATCAGTTAATCGACAGTCGTCAATACTGGCAAAAAAGATTGGTTGAGCAATTGCCTTTTGCGCCTCAGTTACCACTGGCCGTTAAACCGGAACATATTGATAAGCCTGATTTCCATCATCGTCAGTGGAGTCTGGAACAACAGCGTTGGTTATCATTGAAGGAAATTGCCCGCAGCAATGGTATAACTCCTTCAATGTTGCTGGCGAATTGCTTTGCTGAGACATTGCGTGGCTGGGCGGAATCGCCGGATTTCACACTGAATCTGACGATTTTCAACCGTCGCGGAGAACATCCTCAACTGCCTGATTTAGTCGCGGATTTCACAACATTACTGTTGCTGGCTTGCCATACGCAGGCGGGGAACAGCATCTTAGAGAACAGCCGGGCTCTTAATCGCCAGTTTATGTCAGATCTAGATCATGTGGATTACAGCGCGATACAGGTTATGCGGGACTGGTCGCAGATGTGCGGACATCAGGTTCTCATGCCGGTGGTATTCACCAGTAATCTTGGTCGTGATCTGCTTAGTGGTAATGAACTGGGAGATCTGAATTATCTGGTATCCCAGACGCCACAAGTCTGGATTGACTGCCAGGTGATGGAGCATCAAGGGGAATTATTAGTCAGCTGGGATTGTGTCGATGGATTATTCCCTCAAGGGATGATTGATCAGATGTTTAGTTTTATGACTCATCTGATCAGCGCAATTACCGATAATCCTCAACTCCTTTTAAAGCCGGTTTCGCATTATGTCACGCCGGAAATTATTGAACAGCGTACAGAGCCTAAAGATCGTGATGGCATGCTGTTTACGCCACGTTTGCTGCATCGTCGTTTTTATGAGATTGCCGCATTGTGGGCAGATTCACCAGCAGTTATCACGCCTCATCAACGACTAAGTTATGGCGAACTTGAACAGGGTGTACTGGAACTGGCTTACAGGCTGAAAGAGCAAAAAGTAAAAGCCGGAGATAACCTGGCATTACTGTTGCCAAAAGGTACAGAGCAAGTTGTTGCTGTTTTGGCTTGCTTGAGTGTTGGGGCGGTATATGTTCCGCTGGATGTCGCGCAGCAATCCGCCCGTTTACAGACCATCATCAGTCAGGCGGATATTTCGTTGATTATTACAAACAACGAATATCAGGAACCTGTTAGTGGTTGGTTTGATGCGGTTCTGAATATTGAGCAGACAGGTGACTCGCGACTGCCATTATCACAGGTGGTTTATGGGGAACCGGAACTTTCTGCTTATATCATCTTCACTTCTGGCTCTACCGGTACACCTAAAGGTGTGGTGGTATCTCATCAGGCCGCCGCTAATACAATTGATGATATTAATCGCCGTTATGGTCAGCGGGAAAAAACACGGGTATATGCCCTGTCGGCACTGAATTTTGATTTGTCGGTGTATGACATTTTTGGCCCTCTTGCGTCAGGGGGTTCCTTGGTTATGCCTGAGGTAGGCCATGAGCGGGAGGCAAAACAGTGGTTGGAACAGCTGCATCAGGAACAGGTGACAGTCTGGAACAGTGTCCCGGCGTTGTTTGATATGTTGCTGGTGGCGGCTGAAAGTGATCCTCGTGGTTTGCCGGATTCATTGCAACAAGTGTTGTTATCCGGTGACTGGGTTGGCTTGGATCTGCTGCCCCGTTTGCGTGAAGTTGGAAGCCAGGCTCAATTAACGGCAATGGGTGGGGCAACGGAAGCAGCAATTTGGTCTAACGCGATTGATGTCGATGTTATCCCGTCAGAATGGCGCTCAATTCCTTACGGTTATCCGCTCTCTAATCAGCATTACCGAGTCATGGATTCACAACAACGGGATTGCCCTGATTGGGTCGCCGGAGAGTTGTGGATTGGCGGGAAAGGCGTAGCGCTGGGCTATTACGGCGATCGGGAAAAAACAGATACTCAGTTTGTTCTGCATCAAGGGCAGCGTTATTACCGGACCGGAGATTATGGCCGCTTTTGGCCGGGCGGATGCCTTGAGTTTCTTGGCCGCAAAGATAGCCAGATTAAACTGAATGGTTACAGGATTGAACTGGGTGAAATTGAGACTGTGGCTTTACGTCACCCTGCAATCAGTAAAGCCGTTGCATTGTGTTTATCTGAACCACAAAAACATCTGAGATTATTCGTTGAAGGTCAGGTTATAACGGGTGATTCTTCAACATTAGCTGATGATATATTGCCTGAAATGCCATCATTTGTTCAGGTAGAAAACAGTCAGGATGATGAACAGCATATCGCTTTGTCGCTGTTGCAAAAGATATTGATTGATTCTTTGCAATTGACATTCACTCAACCACAGAGTGCAGAAATACTTTATCAACAGGCAGGGGTGATACCTCGTTATCAACCACTATTTATTCAGTGGTTGAAGTGGTTGACTCATCAGGGATGGTTATCTGAACGTGAAACAGGCTGGCAGTTGAATCAAGGGCGGCAACCAGATAACAAGCCGGTTCTGGCATCACGAATGGACGGAATTTATCAGGCGCTTAATGGGTGTTGTGACTGGATTGCTCAGGTTATTCAGGGGAAACAGAACCCACTGATGCTTATCGACGATCCTGTATTGTCACCGGAAGTTCTGGTTGTTGGTTCACCGGAAACTGAAGTGGTCATTACCCTTATTGCGGATCAAATCCGCCGGTTATCCACGATATTGCAGCGGCCTGTCAGAGTCGCAGAGCTGAATGGCCGTAGTGGTCTGTTTGCAGGCAAGTTACTCGGCCTATTATCAGATTTGGAGATTGAATATTGCTTAGTTGAACAGGCCGGTTCACTGCGTGAACTGGCGAAATATCGTCTGTCAGGTTATCCGCATCAGAGCCAGGTTTGCACCGTGCGGGAAGCGGCAGATTATAGTGCCGATCTGGTCATCAGTAATAATGCACTGCATCGTTATGCCGATATCCGTCAGGGAATCTCTGATCTGCAAGTATTGGCATCTTCTGGCAGTGGCGTATTGGTGTTTGAAAGCCAATATCTCAGCCCACTGGCACAATTAACGGTGTTACTGCTGCAAGATGAAAACGGTTTTACTGATCTGCGACAAGGCCAGCAAGATCCGCTACTGGATAAAAAACGTTGGCAACAGCAGTTGTTGCAAGGTGATTTACCCGTGCAGTCTGTGACGGTAATGGGTGAAAACTCCATGCTATTGATGTGCAAAAACTGTAGTGGCAACGTTATGGTTAATCGCCACGAACTGACGCAGCATCTGACAAATTATCTTCCAGCTTATATGTTGCCGCAGTATTTGCATGTTTTAGACAAATTACCATTGAGCGCTAATGGAAAAATAGATCGCAAAGCACTTGAGCAATTAGCTGTAGACGGGGCAGAGCAGGAAATTCCGCAATCTGCACAGGGTGTCGAATTGTCAGGAAAAGCCGAATATCTGGTGGCTAAAATCTGGCAACAGGTATTGGGCGCAGAGCCAATGGCTGACAGCAATTTCTTCTTGCTTGGTGGTGATAGTTTACATGCTACCCGTATTGTTGTGGCGTTGGAATCAGAAGGGGCTGTAGATGTCACACTGGCTCAGGTGTTCTCCTCCCCGGTATTGCGTGACTTTGCTCGATTGATGACTTTTGCTGAATTGCCAAAAACAAAAGTGATGCAACTGCAACATCAGGAAAGTGAACGTTATCAGCCATTCCCGCCTACAGATGTACAACGTGCCTATCTGATGGGGCGTCAGGCTGGTTTCCGTCTCGGTGGTGTTGCCACTCATTATTATAACGAATACGAAGGTCGGCCTTTTGATGCAATGCGGTTAGAACAGGCTTTATCCGCATTGATTGCCCGTCATGATGCATTGAGAATTGTATTTGACGAGGAAGGAATGCAACGGGTGTTGCCACAGCAGCCAAAACCTGCGCTAGACGTGGTCCACTGTTCTGATCAGCAATGGTCAGAAGAAACCCGTAAATTGCGGGAAAGCTTATCTCACCGGGTACTTGATCCGACACAATGGCCGTTGTTCCATGTGACGCTAATTCAGTCAGATAATGGGCGTAATCGCCTGTATATCGGGTTGGATAATTTGATCCTTGACGGCTTGAGTATGCGTATTTTCTTCACCGAACTTGAGCAGCTTTATCAGCAACCGGAAGGGGTATTGTCATCCGTTGGGATTGGTTTCCGAGATTATCTCACCACGGTGATTTCTGATGAAGAGAAGAGCCGTAAATCGGCAAATTACTGGCAGGAGCGGCTGGCAGAATTACCTGAAGCGCCAAAGCTGCCACTGATTTGTGATCCGCAGTCATTGGGGACTCCCCGGTTTAAACGTTGGCAATCTGTTTTGCCACGGCAGCAGTGGCAAACTTTGACAGAAAAAGCCCGGCATTATCAAGTGACGCCTTCTTGTTTGTTACTGACTTGCTATGCACAGGTGCTGGCGAAATGGTCAGAATCGGCTTCATTGAGTATCAATGTGACATTGTTTGATCGTCAGCCATTACATCCTGATATCAACCATATTCTGGGGGATTTCACTTCGCTTCTGTTACTGGAATGTCACCATTTAGCCGATGAAAACTGGCTTAACCGGGCACAACGGTTACAGCAACAACTTTGGCAAGATCTGGCTCATACTGATGTTTCGGCTGTATGGGTTATCCGTGAATTGAATAAACAACGGCAAGTTACTGATTTGGCTATGCCTGTCGTGTTTACCAGTGCGTTAGGGGCAGAAGTTATGCCTTATCAAGAGAGTGCACAACCTTTCCCGCCGGCTATCTGGGGAATTTCTCAGACTCCTCAGGTTTGGATCGATCATCAGGTATATGAGCAGGATGGCGAATTACGTTTCAACTGGGATGTGGTTGATGGTCTGTTCCCGCAAGGTATGGTTGATACGATGTTCAGCGCATATTGTGATTTGCTGACACAGTTAAGTGTGACCCCGGACTGGCATACTCAGGTGAATGTAGCACTGCCGATACAACAGCAGCAGTGTCGTCAACGGGTTAATGATACGCATCAGGAATTGAGTTTTGCACCAATGCATCAGCGTGTTGGGCAAGCGATGACACAGTTTGCGGATCGAACAGCGATTATTGATGGTGAGCAGCAGGTCAGTTATCAACAGTTAGAGCAACATGTGCAACGATTGGCTCAGATTTTGGTTGAACAAGGCGTTTGTGCAGGTGATTGTGTTGGTGTTGCGTTGCCGAGGGGTTATCAACAAGTCGTTGCAGTACTGGCTGTTCAGTGGTTAGGTGCGGCTTATGTTCCCCTCTCTGTCGAGTGGCCTGTGCTGCGCCGGGAACAGATTGCCCAGCAGGCGGGGTTGATTTGTGTAGTGGCGGATAGCCACTTGCAATGGACGGGATCTATCGCCCTTATTGATATTAACCAGTCACCGTTAACAACTACGGTGATTCAACCTTGGAATTCACAAGCTCAAGATCTGGCTTACATTATTTTCACTTCTGGCAGCACTGGCGTACCCAAAGGCGTAGCGATAAGTCATGAGGCTGCAATCAATACTATTGAAGCGATCAATCGGCAGCATTGTGTTGGTAAACAAGACAAAGTTCTGGCGCTGTCTGCGCTGCATTTCGACCTTTCTGTGTGGGATATTTTTGGTGTGCTGTCAGCGGGCGGGACTTTGGTCACGGTACCTGAAACCTATTCTAAGGACGCTGCACATTGGTTAACTCTGATAAAACAGCACCAGATAACGTTATGGAACAGTGTGCCCGCCCTACTGGAAATGGCGCTGTTACTGAGTGAGAACGGTGAACAGACCGATGCGCTTACCAGTTTGCGTCTGGTCATGCTCTCCGGTGACTGGATTAACCTTGCATTACCTGAGCGTTTAAAGCGCTGGATACCACAGGTACAACTGGTTTCTATGGGGGGCGCGACCGAAGCGGCCATTTGGTCGAATTACTGGTTAGTGGACGAGCTTGATCCTGAATGGAATTCTATTCCTTATGGATTACCGTTGCCGAATCAGCGTTTCCGTGTAGTCAATGAACTCAACGAGGATTGCCCTGATTGGGTTGCCGGTGAACTGTGGATTGGTGGTCATGGTGTGGCGCTGGGTTACTTCGGTGATGATGAGCGCACTGCCAATCAGTTTATTTCTTGGCAAGGGGAGCGTTGGTATCGTACTGGCGATATGGGGCGTTATCACCCAACAGGCGTACTGGAATTCCTGGGACGGCGTGATCAGCAGGTTAAAATTTCCGGCTACCGTATTGAGCTGGGTGAGATCGTACAGGCTCTGAAAAATTGTGACGGTATTGAAGACGCGTTGGTATTTGTTAATCAACGTGGCAAGCGTCCATCCCTCTCAGCTTGCGTTTTGGTATCACAAGAGCCGGATTGGTCGCTGTTGCGGCAACAACTGTCAGCACAATTACCAGAATATGCAGTTCCGGCTGAGTTTGGTTGGCTGTCTTGCTGGCCGTTGACAGACAACGGCAAGCTGGATCGCAAAATGATTGAGCAACAACCACGGAATGTTGTCAGTCAGGCTATGGACACGTTGCCGGAAAGCCCATTGGAAAAACAACTGGCAGATGTGCTATTGCCATTACTCAATCTGACGCAACTCAGCGTTCATGACAATTTCTTTGCCCTTGGCGGCGACTCCTTTATTGCAACCCGTTTCACTTCTGAACTGAGACGGCGTCATAACATTGATTTGCCACTCTGGCAGGTTTTTAACCTGCAAACCATTGCACGTATGGCGCAACAACTACAATCCGCCCCCGCAGAGGAAGCGGAAATGATTTTTGAGGAAGGTTCTTTATGAATAGCCAGGAAACGATACAGAAAAAAACAGTACAGCTATCAGCTTCACAACAAGCTGTTCAGCTTTTACTGCAACTTGAACAGCAACAGGCTAAATTCTGGCTGGAAGGTGATGCGTTGAAGTTTCGCGCGCCTGAGGGAGTGATGAATCCTCATGTTATTGCTCAGTTGAAGAATTTGAAACCACAAATTGTTGCGTTAATACAGGAGTGGCAGGAACCACAGAATTTTGTCGTAAATCCGGCACAGAAGTATTTGCCTTTTGCTTTAAGTGATGTGCAGTCAGCTTATTTTGTCGGGCGTCATTCAATGTTCGATTATGGTGGTGTTGGTTGTCACGGCTATTTTGAGATTCTGACTGAACATTGGGATGTTAAACGTCTTGAGCAGGTATGGAATCAACTGATCCAACGCCATGATATGTTGCGCGCGGTATTTACCGTTCAGGGACAGCAACAGATTTTGCCGGAAGTGCATCATTTCACTATTGATTGTGATTCCTCTTCGCAGGAAGAACTTCGGCAAATCATGTCTCACCGGGTTTATCAGACAGATTGTTGGCCTCTATTTGATCTGAAAGTCAGCCAGGCAGCAGGGAAATCTTGCCTTCATTTCAGTATTGATTTGCTGATTGCGGATTTTCTCAGTGTACAAATTTTGCTGGCAGAACTATTAAAAGGTTATCAACAGCCGCAGACAGAATTTGCGCCATTGCAGGCCAGTTTCCGTGATGTGATGGAGTTTGAGCGGCACCGCCACCATCATCGTAGCTATGCCAGCGCGCGTGAATATTGGTTGAAACGTCTGCCAGAGTTGCCTGCAAGCCCACAATTACCTCACCTTCCGGTACAAAGTGGCGTTGTTCCTCGTTTCAGTCGTTACGATTTGCAACTCACTACTAAACAGTGGGAGCAATTGCAGCAACATTGTCGTTTACAAGGCGTCTCTCCTTCTGCACTGCTGTTGGCGCTATTTAGTGAAACACTGGTCCGCTGGTCAGAAACGAAATCTTTTTGTCTCAATTTGACAGTAATGAACCGTCGTGATCTTCATGAAGATATTCACCGGATGGTCGGGGATTTTACCAGCGTTAGCCTATTGCAGGCGGATATCAGCCAGCCTCTCTCATTGCTAGAACGGGTGAAAAATCTACAGGCGCAACTGTGGCAGGATTTGGAGCATAACGCATTCAGCGGTATTGAGGTGATGCGCGAGCTGGCACGACAGAAGGGAGCAGAGTCTGCGAGAATGCCGATAGTATTTACCAGTGCATTAGTTGGCGAGGGTAAAGAGCAGGCGCAGGATATTATCAGTCAATTACCGATGGATATTGAGATTGGCTATGGTATCAGCCAGACCCCACAGGTATGGATTGATTGCCAGGTGATGGCCCGTAACGGAGGATTATTGATCAACTGGGATATCATGGAGGGAGTATTCCCGGTAGATCTGATCCGCGATATGTTCAGTTGCTTTACTGGCGCGATACATCAGGTACTGGAACAGGTTGATGTGTGGGATCAGGTACTCGTCATTAATCTGCCTGAGTACCAGCAGAAAACACGGCAACAGGTCAATGCGACTGAGGAAGTGATTAAATCGGCGCTATTACATCAGGGTATCCTGGAACAGGCCGGTAAAACGCCTGATGCATTGGCGTTGATTGATGCATATGGGCAGGTGACCTATCAACAGATGGTAACACGCGCCACAAAATTGGCTGCCTTTTTGCCTCAAGGTGGGCATAGCGCGGTATTGATGGAAAAAAGTGCGGAGCAGGTTATTGCGGCTCTGGCGATTCTAATCGCTGATGGTGCTTATCTGCCACTTGATATTTCACAGCCGTTACCACGGATATTACAAATTCTTACTGATGCACAGGTTAGTGCAGTATTGACAGATAATGAGGTTTTAGCTCAACAGTTACGGGAACAGGGGTTTAATGCTGCTAGCACAGAGAATTTGTCAGAACTGGCAACCCTTTCTGCTGTGTCAGTGAAGCAAAATGACCCGCATAATCTGGCTTATATTATTTATACCTCCGGGAGTACTGGGCAGCCGAAAGGCGTGATGATAAGCCATGATGCGGCGCTGAATACCATCAGCGATATCAATCGCCGTATGAATGTCACATCGACTGACCGCATGTTGGCACTGGCGAGGCTGAGTTTTGACCTTTCTGTCTACGATATTTTTGGTGTACTTAGCGCAGGTGGCGCGCTGATATTGCCGCAGGAACAGGATTTACAAAACCCTGCACAATGGGCGCGGCTAATTGATAAGCATCAGGTCACGTTGTGGAACTCTGTCCCGGCGCAAATGACGATGCTGACCCGCTATCTGTCTGAAGGTGGGAAGGAATCCATTGGTAGCTTGCGTTGTGTGATGATGTCTGGTGACTGGATCCCGCTTAATTTGCCAACCGCTATTTATCAACATGCGCCAGATGCTTATCAGTTCAGCTTGGGTGGAGCGACGGAAGCTGCTATTTGGTCAAA
The DNA here is from genome assembly GCF_025384845.1 of Photorhabdus temperata. Lineage (NCBI taxonomy): Bacteria > Pseudomonadati > Pseudomonadota > Gammaproteobacteria > Enterobacterales > Morganellaceae > Photorhabdus > Photorhabdus temperata. Next base: position 80,438 of record NZ_JAJAFX010000001.1, read on the forward strand.
TATCTGGCCGATAGAACCGTCAAAAACCTATCACAACAGCATTCCTTATGGCACGCCATTGGCTAATCAGCAGTTCCGTATTTTGGATCTCCGTGGGGAACCTTGTCCTGACTGGGTTGCGGGAGAACTTTGGATTGGTGGCCGTGGTGTTGCCCAGGGCTATTGGCAGGATGAAGAAAAAGCTCGCCATCACTTTATCACTGACAGCCAGGGACAACGCTGGTATCGCACGGGAGACCGGGGACGTTATACCATCAATGGGGTTATCGAGTTTCTTGGACGCTGTGATAATCAGGTAAAAATTCGTGGTTATCGGGTGGAAACGGGTGAGATAGAAGCCGTGTTGGAACGACATAATAGTGTGGCTCAGGCCGCGGTTGTCGTAAAAGGGGATAAGCATAATCAAGAATTACACGCTTTTGTTGAAGCGGCGACAGAAAATTCTCTGGAACGGACAGAGAAGCTATGCCAGCGCTATGAGATTGCATTACAAAAAGTACGCTCAGTTGTCAGCGATATTGAAGCAACGATAGATAAGCAAAAAGTAGAAAAGCTGGTTTGGTTCCTTGATCGTGTGGCTCTGTTGCATATGGCGGGTGCGTTGGTAGATGTCGGTGCTTTACAGGTAGGAAAGCCCACTACACTCGCTTCTGTGATAGAAAACGGCAGTATTGCGGTAGAAAACCGGCAATTAACACGCCGGTGGCTGAGAGCGTTGGTTCAGCATCAGCTAATTCAGCAACAAGGTGAGTATTACCAGCTCAATGCTGATGTTTCAGAGCATGAAATCAAGCAGTGTTGGCAACAATGTTATGACTTGATGTCAGCATTGGATGATGACCAAGGCTTGCTTACCTATCTGGAACGTAGTAGCCAGTGTCTGCCGGAATTGTTGCAGGGCAAAGAAGATCCGCTGAATTTGCTGTTCCCTGATGGCAAGCTGGATGTTGCGACCAAAACTTACCAAAACAATCTGATCAGTAAGATGATGAATCGCTTGTTGCTGGCTGCGGCTGAACAAAAAGCGGCTCAGGTTAATCATGAGGAAGGACGTTGCCTGCGGGTATTAGAAATTGGGGCTGGTGTGGGCGGCACTAGTAACGTGTTAATCCCGAAACTGGCAGGCTGGAAAGTCGAATATACCTTTACCGATGTTTCACCATTCTTCCTGAATGAGGCTAAATTGCGTTATCAGCAGTTTGATTTTGTTCGTTACCGGTTGTTTGATTTCAATCGTACACCGGTAGAACAAGGGTTGGATTGTGGGCAGTTTGACATGATTGTCTCTTCTAATGTTCTGCACAATGCGGTTATTGCCCGTCAGGGATTAGAACATCTGCGTCAGTTATTGGCGCCGGATGGATGGCTGTTGGTGATTGAAGCGACACGGGACAATTACCAGTTGATGACTTCTATGGAATTTAAGCACGGTCTGAGTGATTTTGCCGATGAACGCCTGGAGCTTGATTCGCCGTTTATGCCGCAGAAAAACTGGCTCAATGCCATGATCGATGTGGGGGCAGAGACGTTATGGGCTTATCCGCCGGCAGAGGATGCGCTTTATCAACTGGGGCAGAGTTTTATTTTGGCGCAATTTAATCTCAACCGTAAACCATGCAGCAGCACAGAATTGTTGGCGTCATTAAAGCAACAACTGCCTGCTTATATGGTGCCTGCTCGCCTTACCGTACTTGATCGTCTGCCTATGACGGCTAATGGCAAAGTTGATCGTAAAAATATGCCGGATTTACCGGAACGTAGCGGGAATGAACCAGTAGCAGAAAGCAACAGCAGTGACGAATTGGAACAGACCTTACTGACGTCGTGCCGGGAACTGCTTGGGCATAATAATATTGGTCTTGATGATGATTTCTTCGCCAGCGGTGGTGACTCATTATTAATAACGCAGTGGGTGAGCCGGATTCGTCAGGAGCTTGGGGAAGATAACGTTCCGTGGGAAGGTAGCTTACGTCAGGTGCTACAGCAACCAACCGTTCGTGCGCTGGCGGCATTTTTGCGAACGCAGTCAGTGCAGGATAAGAGAGCATCAAATAACCATGCTTGTCTGACGTTGTTGAAGGAAGGTCATGGTGATCCGGTAGTTATTCTGCATGAAGGCAGTGGTACGGTATTGCCTTGCCTGCCTTTGACTGAAAAACTTTCCGGGCCGGTTTATGCCTTGAGTGTGGTAGATACCGAAGCTTTCCTGCAAATTCCGTCTGAGCAGTTAATCTCTCAATTGGCACGACATTATCTGCGTGATATTCAATCTTTGCCCGGTCATTGCCATTTATTTGGTTACTGCATGGGTGGGTTATTGGCCTTTGAAATGGCGCGTCAGGCAATGGAAAATCAGACACCTGTTGCTTCAGTCACGATTGCCAGCAGTTATCAGATCCCTTACCTGATTGATGACCCATTGATGATAGATATGGCGATTATTTGGGGGTTGTCAGTGGAATGTCCGTGGCCGTTGCCTCAGGAGCAACTGGAAACCGTTTATGAAGCTTTGCTGGCGGAAAAGCCAGAGGTCATTGATCGCCATTCCGTCGCTGAATATGCCCGTGCCCGCGGAATGGATGCCTTTGCCGATGCTTATATGGCCGTAGTAGATATCTCGGAAGATCAGCGTCTACAGCAATTGGTCAGCGCTATCCGTAAAAATGAGATTGCTGAGAAAGAGTTGATCCGGATGTGTTCTGTTTTCCGTCACAGCATTCGGGGTGTTTGCCGTTATCAGCCAGACTATTTTGCCGGTGATCTGACGTTTGCCTGCCAAAATAGTGATACTTATTTGCTGCCTGCGCTCCAGCAGGACATGAAAGAATTCTGGCAACAATATTGTCTTGGAAACGTAAATTATCTTTCACTGAATGGCGACCATTTTGACTGTATTAAATCAGATAATGTGATGCCATTGGTAAACCATCTTGAACAGAGCAAGGCGCAGGTAAGCTAAATGAATTGGGATAGGAAAATTCTGGTAATAGGCGCCACGGGCGCAGTAGGCCGCTCTGTCGTTGCCGCATTAAACCAATTGGGTTATCAGGTGTCGGGCGCAGGGCGTCGTCCCTGCGCTGAATTAGCTGATTATCATCAGATAGATTTATTTGATGAAAAAGCACTGACTGAACTTTGTCAGCCATTTTCTTTGATCATTAATGCCGCAGGCCCTGCTTCGCAAATTCAGGACAGAATTGCCAGAGCAGCATTGACTTCGGCAACGCATTATCTGGATGTTGCGGGAGAACCGGTTGTCTGGCAGCAATTAGCTTCAGATGAGGAATTAGCGCCTTTATTACAGAAATCCGCTTGTGTCTTGGGCGCGGGATATGTTCCGGGATTTGCCTCGATTTTACCTTTTTTAGCCGCGAACCGACTGAAAACAATGGGTAAAGTGCGGTCATATATTGGCGGAATAGAACCTTTTACGGTGACTTCCGCCATTGACTTTATTGATAGCCTGAATGAACAGAATGGTAAAGCAGGTCATATCTTATCTGGAGGAACGCTACAACGGGCAACCATAGAGAAAAATGTTCAGCCTGAAACTGCTAACAGGGCATTTGATGCCCTGCCATATCTCAGTTTTGAGTTGGAAAGAGTTGCCCGTCAACTCAATCTGGTTGATTTCGCTGCATTTAATTTACTGGCAGATCGCCAGCTATTGCTGACAGATCAGTTTAATGGTGAGCAGGGAATCAAACAGCTAATCAGCCAGAGTGAAGAACTAGCCCATCATTATGGTCAACAGCAACATATTTTGCTGGAAGCAGAGGGCGTATTGGTGGGTCAACCTGTTACTCTTATTGCCAAAGGGCGTTTTACTGATAGCTACCGTTTTACGGGCTTGGTTGCTGCATTGGCGGCGGATATGATGCTCAAAACACCACAATCAGGGTTGAAATGGCTATCTGATTTAGCTGATGCAGAGCAGTTATTGTCAGGGCTTGAGCGAATGGGGGCTTTTGAATATTGGCAGATAGAGATGAAACAGCGTCAAAGTGCAGATTATGTTGAGGGGGAACTATGAGTCGTCCATTACGTGTCGTCGTTTGTGGTACGTTGTTCGGTCAGGTTTATTTGTCAGCGTTTAAAACCCATTTTCCCGGTTTTGAATTGGCGGGCATTATTGCCCGTGGCAGTGAGCGCTCGCAGCGACTGGCGGCTGAATATCAGGTACCTTTGTATGAACAAGTTTCCCAGTTGCCGGATGATATTGACATTGCCTGTGTAGTGGTACGTTCTGCCATTGTCGGTGGCGCGGGCAGTGAACTGACAAAACAATTGTTGAGCAGAGGAATTCATGTCTTACAGGAACATCCGGTTTATCAGCGTGATGTGGCGGAATGTTTGAAACTGGCTCGCCAGAATAATTGTTGTTACTCAGTCAATACGCACTATCCGAATGTTCCGGCAGTACGGCAATTTACTGATTATTTGCAACAGGCTATGCAACATCAGCAACCTTTATTTATTGAAGCCACCTGTGGCGTTCAAGTGATTTGCGGTTTACTGGATATTCTGGGACGTGCATTAGGAAAATTCACCCCTTTTGCTTTTGGCGACGCCCATCACTGGGATAAACAATTACTGACGCAGGCCTCCAGTTATCCGCCTTATACCATTATTCAAGGGGTTATTATGGGGATACCGTTAATCCTGAATTTGCAGAATCAGCTTGATCCCGGCGATCCGGATAACCATTTCCACATTATGCAACGTATCTGTGTCGGTCTGCCCAGTGGTAATTTGTTGTTGGTGAATACACATGGTCCGGTGTTGTGGAATTCACGCTTTCATATACCACGTCAGCGCACAACCAGTGGGGTAAGGGAGCCTCTATTACCACAACAGGCGGCTCATTACTTTAAACCGCCAACCGCCATTTCGCTGTATGACTGTTGCCCAAGTCTGGAACAGATCACTAATCAGCACTGGCCTGAGGCTATTCGTCATGCTTTGCGGCAATTTGCCATACAGATGGAACGGCCTGATCCCCGCATGGCACAATATTTACTGACAATGGCTTCTGTTTGGAAAACCTTAATGAGTAAGGTTGGCAATCCCGAAAGTTTGCATGTGCCTGATCCTGTTCCACCTCAACCGGAGATCAGTGAATTTCTGAAACAACAGGGGGATGTTCACTATGTTTGATAACGTATCGTTTGACAGAGCAATACGACTGATAAAGCCGGGAACCGGTAGCCAACTGATCTGTTTTCATTATGCTGGGGGCAGAGCAGAATATTTTATCCCCTGGCGTGACGGAATTTCAAAAGATACTGCGGTTTATGCCGTTCAATTACCAGGACATGGCTCGCGGATTAGCGAGCCGTTGCAAACTTGTATTCATCAGTTGGCAGACAGCTTGGTCGGGGCCTTGAATATTTTACCTTTACGTCCGACTTATTTTTTCGGGCATAGCATGGGCGCTGCGCTGGCATTTGAGGTGGCATTGCGTATGCAACAACAGGGTAGAAAAATCTGCGCGTTATTTGTTTCTGCCCGTCTGCCGCCACACAAAAATAGTGGTAACGATTATCACCGTCGGGATGAACAGCAATTGCTGAATAAAATTACTTCTCTGGGCGGTTCTGCGATTGATTATCAGGCAATGCCTGAATTGAAGGCGTTGTTAATGCCCATTTTCCGTGCGGATTTTCAGGCTATCGAAACATATCAACGCCGTTGCCAGCAACAACTTGATTGCCCGGTATTTGCTTGTGCCGGTGAACGCGATACGGAAGTTTCTCCGGAAGAGATGGCGCAGTGGCAGTGGATAACTAAAGGGAAATTTGAACTGAAAGTGTTTGATGGCGGGCATTTTTACCTCAATGATCAATCTTCAGCTTTATTTGACTATATCAATAGTAATATTGATGCGTTATGGCATCATTCGCGCAATCAATAAATTTAGGAAATATCATGAAATATAATCATAACCTTGTTGGTTTATTTGGCCTTTATTGCGCGCAAGGTGCTCCTTTGGGGTTGGCAATTTTTGCTTTGCCGGGGATCTTACGGCAACAAGGGGCTGATATGCAGTTTATCGGCCTTATTGGTTTATGCATGTTACCCTGGGCATTCAAATTTATCTGGGCTTCTTTCATTGAAAACCATAAACCGTGGGGATTTGGCAAACTTTCTGCCGGATTAGCCTGGATTCAACTGTTTAAAATACTTTCATTGCTTGCTGTCGCTTCTCTGTGGTTTTTCAGCCCGCAAACTGATGTCATCGGTTTGCTGATCATACTCACATTCATCAATCTTCTTTATGCCAGCCAGGATGTTGCGGTTGATGCTCTGGCAGTGCGCACTTTTGCAGGCAGTCGTCATGTTAAAGTGAATGTCGGTCAAGTTGCTGGGTTTAGCTTGGGGATGCTGGTTGGTGGTATTCTCAGCCTTTATGTTTTCAGCTCTGTGGGTTGGCACAACATGGTGCTGTTCTTTTTACTGGTGCAGATAGTTTGCCATATTCCATTTATGCTTAATAAGGATAAATTCAATATCGATCAGCAGCTTCCCGTTAAACCGGGCGGTGCTTCCGTCTGGAAAATATTCCGTCGTCAGGGAAGTTTTCCGGTTATTCTGATGGCATTGTTGTTTAAATTTGCCAGCACGCTTGGCGCTGGATTGATATCGCCTTTGCTTGTAGACATGGGTGTTAATCTGGAATTTATTGCTCTGATTTCCGGCAGTGTGTTAATTATCAGTTATATTACCGGAGCGCTGGCTGCGGGTTTGCTTCATCGCTGGTTTTCCAGCCCGACTTTGGCATTAAGTGGGTTGATTGCTAGTGCGTTATGTTGGTTAGGACTGGCGATTTCACTCACGGTATCATCAACAGATCCCACAATGGTCTTTATCTTCTTTATGTTGGAAGGTTTCTTCTTCAATCTGAGCTGCGTCTCTTTCTTCTCTTGTTTCATGTGCTGGAGCGAAGGCGATAGCAAACAGGATGCTATTCAGCCAGGAACCAATTTTACCTTGCTGCAATGTTGTGAAGTGCTCGGCAGCAGTGCGGCAATGGTCATTGCCGGAACGCTGGCACACTATTGGGGATTCACCCATGCTTTCTATGCGGCGGTTGTAGGAAGTGTTACCACAATTATTATTGTGACCGTTTGTTTCCGTTTGTCTTCGTCTATGATTAACCGCCCATCTGTTCAACTTCAGCGAGCTGAGGTACACCAATGAAATCAGATGACAGCGCTTTTTCTTGGTTGATGAAACTGATCGGGACTCAAAAGAAAAGAGTGATCGCTTCCATGACCTTAGCCGTTATCTACTCTTTGTTGGCGTTGGTGCCTTATGTGTTGATCTATCGTCTGATAGATACTTTTCTGCATCAGCCTGATGCGGCTGCATCACAGGTATGGTGGCTGGTCGGCTTGGCAGTCATGGCGTTGGCTGGCAAGATCATATTGCAACTATTTTCCGGTTTGCTATCACATAAAGCGGCTTTCCAGCTTCTGTTTGAATTACGCCGTAAAGTGATTGCGCGAGTGGGTGATTTGCCGTTGGGGGCGTCTAATCGTCATACCTCTGCAACAATGAAGAAAATCATCTCAGATGATATTGGTAGAATTGAAACATTCATTGCTCACCATTTACCGGATATCGCTGCTGCTATTGTCTCACCGTTGGCAGCAGCTACGTTGCTGTTTTTCTTTGACTGGAGGTTGGCGTTATTGGCATTGCTCCCTTTACCGGTAGCCATTGCCATGCAGTGCTGGATTTTCAAGGGGTTTGATTCGCGTATCAGAGCTTATCATCAGGTTGTCGCAGATTTGCATACCAGCGTAGTGGATTTTGTGAAAAGTATGCCACTGGTCAAAGCTTTCAATATGACAGTAGATTCCCATCAGCGGTATGCCAATGCCGTGGAACAACATCATCGGTTAGTCACAGGATGGCTTGTCGATACCCGAACACCCGCGGCATTGTTTAAGCTGGCGTTGGATTTGGGATTGTTATGTATTATGCCCGTTGGTATCTGGCTGTATGCCCAAGGGGATGTGGCGCTGGCGACATTATTTATCTTCATGCTGTTGGGAATTGGCTTGATGGAGCCACTCTACAACCTGCTGCAATTTGCGGGTATGTTCAGCGAAATGTTAAAAGGTGTGGAAAATATCCGTGATTTTTCTGAGCAGCCCCGGCAGTGTGAAGGCGCTGTTCCACAGCCAATTAAGGGGAGTGATATCTGTTTTGAAGATGTCACATTCCGCCATAATAATGCGGTTATTCCTACGGTAGATGCTCTCTCTTTTATCGCGCGGCAAGGGGAAATTACCGCGATTGTCGGCCCTTCTGGGGCAGGGAAAACAACCGCCGCTCAACTTATTCCCCGGTTATATGAGTATCAGCAAGGCTGTATTTCGATTGGGGGAAGCGATATTACCGCAATGTCTTTGGATCAATTAATGTCGCTGGTTAGTTTTGTCTTTCAGGATGTATTTATCTTTGAAGACACCATTATGAATAACATCAGAATGGGGAATCAGGATATTTCGGAATCGCAGATTATTGCTGCGGCTAAAGCGGCTTGTGTTGATGAATTTGTTCGTGAATTGCCGCAAGGATATCAAACAGTAGTTCAGCAGGGCTCGCTCAGTGGCGGGCAGGCTCAACGGATCTCTATTGCCAGAGCGATAGCAAAAGATTCTCCGGTTTTAATTCTGGATGAAGCGACCGCTTATGCGGATGCGAAAAATGAAGTGAAAATCCAGCAGGCGCTATCCTATTTGATGAAAGGACGCACGGTGTTGGTGATTGCTCATCGGCTGAATACACTGGTCAATGTTAATAAAATCATTGTGATGGATAATGGAGGTAAAGTGGCGGAAGGAACGCATCAGCAACTTTTGCAGGGGTGCCAACTTTATCAGAATATGTGGGATGCTCATCAGGCGGCAAAAAGCTGGCATGTGGCTATGCGTAACCAGGAGGTTTCACATGTTTAAGGCGTTTAACCTTTCCCGTCTGGTTGGAAAACCACTGAAAGGGCTTTCCAGTATGGTGGCACTCTCCATACTGGATGCTTTTCTGGCATCAGCGCCTTACGCATTTCTTTACTACATCATTCTCGATATGCTCTCTGATATGCCCGATAGGGTGTATCAGTTTAAACTGGTTGGCGGTTGTGCGGCTCTGATGTTGGTTCGGGTATTACTGGCTCGTACACTTTATTACAATATTGCACTGATTGGTTTCGATGCAGGGCGTACATTACGTAAAAACCTGGGAGAACATTTACGCCGTATGCCGATGGGTTTTTTCCAACGGACGGATATGAGTAGTGTAAATAATACATTGCTGAAAGATATTGATATGATTGAACATATCTTCACGCATTTGTATGCGCCAATAATTGCAACGGCTTCCGTACTCTGTTTCTTTTCTATCGGATTATTATTAAAAGATTGGCGTATGGCACTGGCTATGCTTTCGACTTTACCTCTGGCGGTGTGTGCTTATTTACTGATGCGACAATATGCGCGCCGCTGGCAAAGTTGGATGCAGCAATTACTGTTCAAACTTAATGATGCTTTGATGGAGTATATTGATGGCCTGAAAGTATTGAAATCTTATCGAATGCTTGGTCAGGCTTTTGGCCGTTTGAATAATGTACTCACTACCACTTATCAGCAATCGTTAACGGCTGAAAAAGCGGGCGTCTGGCCGATATACAGTTTTAATTTGCTGGTGGAATGCGGATTTATCGTGTTATTGATCGCACTGACTTGGGGGTGGTTGGGGCACACCTTGTCATTAGCGGAGGTACTGGTATTTCTTATTGCTGCGGTACGTTTTTTCCGGCCATTATTAAATATGTCAATGTTTCTGGCTGAGTTGAATTATTTTAGCCTGGCCTCAGAACGGGTTAAAAAAGTCTTTGAATTGCCTGAATTGTCGCAGGGAAATACCCGACCGCAGCTCAATAATATGACGCTTGAATTAGATAATGTGCATTTTGCGTATCCAGATAAACCAGAAATTTTTCGAGGAATAAATCTAACTATTGAAGCGAATAAAGTTACCGCTTTAGTTGGGGCTTCCGGTTCAGGAAAATCAACGCTGGCTGCACTAATAGCCCGTTTCTGGCAACTTTCTGAAGGAAGTATTTGTGTAGGCCGCGGCAACCAGAAAGTCGATATTGCTTCGATGGAGGTGGAATATTGGCAGCAATATATCAGTGTGGTATTCCAGAGTAATTATATGCTCAATGATACGATTGGTAATAACCTGCGAATTGCCTGCCCTGATGCCAGTGATGAAGAATTATTGCGTGTCTGCTGTCTGGCAAGATTGGATAGTTTGCTGAATAAATTGCCTGATGGATTGAATACGGAAATCGGCGCTGATGGGATACACCTTTCTGGCGGAGAATTGCAACGGCTTTCTATCGCAAGGGCATTACTCAAAAATGCGCCTCTGATTATTTTAGATGAAGCAACAGCTTCGCTTGATCCGGAAAATGAAAGAGATATCCAATTAGCGATGCAGTCATTGATAGCCAATAAAACCGTGCTGGTTATTGCGCATAAATTGTCATCCATTGAATATGCAGACAAAATTGTGGTGATGAATAATGGTGAAATTGTAGAGCAAGGACAACACCAGCAATTATTGGAAAATCGAGGTCTTTACCACGATCTTTGGACATTACAGCAATCAGCACAAAACTGGCGGTTAGCCTGAAATAGTGAATGATTAATATTCCCTGTGGGCAGATAATAAATGGCCCACAGAATATTGCTCTTGTCTGTGTACTGTTATTTTTGAGAGATAAGTCAGTAATTCCACGGAATAAAAATTACAGTAAAAGGTGAAGTTTTAATGCCATATCAAGTTATCTATTATTAATGGTAATAAGGCGTTATTAAATGAATTTATCGATTTGTTTAAACATCATTTAAATAGGTGTGGTGAATGAGGTTAAGCAAAAATCTAAAATCATATGATGAACTTATTTTAACCCAAGATTTGGGAAGCAAAAAAACTATCTTGCTCGCTCATTCATCACGATCAAATTTCTGCAGGTGCAGAAATTGAAGAGGCCTGTAATATTGCAGTGCTTATGGAACGAGCAGCTAAACTACAGTTAATAGCGATGTCTGTAGGAAAAATCCAACCGGTGGATGAACATCTTGCTTATGAATGGATCGCTCGTCCGGTTTGCCATAATGCTGCCTTCAACTATTATACTCGATGAATCCTTCACAGCATTCATCTTGCCTTGAGTAATATTCCACGCGCTGTATCCGAGAAACCGATACGGCGTTCAATCATTCCTGCGATTAACAGAGCTTTTCTTTCATCTCCTTTTTTGCAGATTATCTGCACTGATTGAGGTAGGCCAACATGATTCAATCCTGTCGGAATAGCCACTGCGCATAAATCGGCAAAATTAACAAAGCGCGTAAAGTCATTTGGCGGTGTGTGTTTCTCGTTTTCCTCTAGGGGCCATGCCGGTTCTGGTGTCGTTGGGATGACAAGTGCGTCAACTTTACGGAACCATTGAGAGAACGCTTGCCGTATCTGGTGGCAATAGAGTGATGCACGCAAATATTCGGTTTCTTTTACCTCATTTCCGCGTTCCAGTTTCATTATAACTTTCTCGCCAAGCCCACTCCCAGGTTTGCATAAATATCCATAGTTGTGCCAGGCCTCAAAGGCCGTAATCTGGCTATTAGCCTTCATACATTGAGACAAAGAAATGGGAAGAGAGATTCTTAATATTTGAAACTCCTCTAATGGCAACAGGTTTAACAGCGCTTGGTAATGAAGCGCACTTTCCTCACACAAAGACATTCTTTCCTGAAGCGGTAATAAAGCAATTTTTACAGGTTCAGATATTTCTTTTAATGTTTCCTGCGGATATAAATGGTTATAAATGAGCTCAACGTCGATAGTTTCCTTGGCAATGATGCCGACAGTATCCATTGTCTGGCTCAAAGGCAACACGCCTTTGAGGGATAATTGTCCAGAGGAAGGGCGAAAGCCACATACTCCGCACCATGCAGCTGGTATCCTCACAGAACCGCCGGTATCAGTTGCCAGCGCGACTGGGATTAGACCTGCGGCAACTGCCACTGCGGAACCATTGCTGGAGCCGCCAGCAGCGATCCTTAGATCTGGTTTCCAAGGATTAAGTGGGGTGGGGCCAGTTTCTACTATCCCTGCCGCCCCCATACCCAGTTCAACAGCCCGATGCTTTCCAATCAGGATCATACCGTAATCCTGAAGCGCTCTAACTACGGGGGCGGTGGTTTGCGCCCTTTTCGTAAAGCACTTAGTTCCTCCACTCGTTACTGTTCCTTCAACGTCAAAGAAATCTTTGACCGCTATCGGAATACCGTGCAAAGGTCCGCAATAACGCCCTGCTGTTATCTCCCGCTCTGCCTGTCGTGCAGAATGTCGGGACTCAGCGTCATAAACTTCAACGAAAGCGTGCAACTCACCATCCAAACGCGCAATGCGCTCAAGATAAGCTTCTACCACATCAACAGGGGAAATTTCGCCCTTACTGATCAATTGCCCTAGTTTCATCACAGGGAAATGGACAAGTTCGTCTTTCATTTTTCTGGCCTGGCAGAAAGCGATGACTGGTATTCATCAATATCGTTTTTTACATTGAAAATATTGATCAGTACAATAGAAAAAGTTGCACAAGCAATTGTAATTACAGCATATTTCATATGGGGGACAAATAACGCTTTGTTGCTGATAATTTGCCCAAACACGGCGACAGCAAATGCAGATCCTAGCTGGCCCGTCGCCCTGGATATGCCAGAAGCCACCCCTGTATATTGCCGAGGGGTGCTTTGCATAAATAAAGAGGTAGACATAGGAGATCCCAATCCACCACCGAAACCAATCAAGATAAGAGGAATAATAATATACAGATAATCCATGGTGTATTGGGTAATTAGTAATCCGATAAACCCCACTAGTCTAATTAGTGCGCCGGCGATCATCATGTGGTTGATCTGGTAACGGTGCGCAAACCAGCCTGACACTTTATTTCCTAAGATTACACTAATGGATAAAGGCAATAAGACTACACCTGTTTGTACTGCGCTAAGATGCTGAATATCCTGAAACCAGAATGTTAAAATGAATAGGGAGCCGAAAAAAGAGAATGAGCCAGCAAAGAATATCCAAGAAATAGCGCTGAAGTTTGGGCGTTTGAAAAGCTCCAGCGGTAACATTGGTGCAACGACTTTTTTTTCTACTAGTAAAAATGCTGTGAGTAAAACCGCAGACGTTATCAGTAGCACTATAGCGCTATTATCACTTTGTGCTGAGTCGGTCAATCTAATTACACCTGAGATAAAACAAAATAACGTTAGGAAGAAAAGTATTTGTCCTTTTATGTCAAGGACTGTTTTTTTATGTTCCTGCTCTTGCGATTGTACAAAAGTAGTCAGCAACATCCCTATAAGACACAACGGAACATTGACAAGGAATATAGCCCGCCAGGAAAAATATTCGGTCAACCAGCCTCCAACGATAGGCCCAAGCACCAGAGCAATACCTCCCCAACTTGCCCAGCTAGCGATAGCGCGAGTCCGTTCCGTTTTTTCTGTATATGTATGAGTGATCAATGAGAGCGAAGCGGGAACCAGAATCGCGGCAGAAATGCCTTGTAGCACCCGTCCCAGAAGTAACATAGATGCACTATGGGAAAAGCCACATATTGCAGAAGCCAAAGTAAAAAGACCAAGCCCCACCAGATAAACACGTTTTGAACCGTACCTGTCGCAAAAGGCTCCCCCTGAAAGGAGAAGGCTGGCAAATAGAAGCAGATAAGAGTTCACGACCCACTGCAGAGCTGAAACCTCCAACTCCATACTCTCTTTTATTGTTGGTAGTGCTACATTAACAATTGAGGAATCCAAGATAACCAGTATGTAACTGATATTTGCCGCTAATAATACCCTTCGTTGGTTTTTTTTCACGTCATACATATATTCGCTTCTCCGTAACAAGATCACGCTTATTATTGATCCAGGCCTGCTGCGATGTCTGTCCTGTAATGCATACCGTCGAAATGCACCTTCCGGGCGATTTCATACAGATGTTCACGCGCCTCGTTGAAAGATATACCGGTGGAGCTTATTGCAATGACCCTTCCACTATTACTTATCAATTTATTATTTTCGGATATGACAGAGGAATGGAAAATATGTGTTCCTTCAGGGCAAGCGGGTAAAGTGATTTCATCACCTTTGCGTTCTGTAAAAGGATATCCTTCTGAAGATATCTGCAAGGCAACCGCCACACGATCACTCCAGCGTACATGCGCTAAATCGAGCCTTTGTTTTAGGGCCAGGACGAAAATTTCATGCAGGGGACTTTCTAATCGCTCAAGAATGGTGAAGATTTCAGGATTACCAAGCCGACAGTTAATCTCCAACAGCAGGGGAGTTCCTTGCTTATCGATCATGACACCGAAATAGAGAAAACCGCGATAGTCAATTCCTTCTGCTGCCAACGCTGAAATACAAGGCTCGACAATCCGATTGAGAATGACATCATGTTGGTCGGGGGTCAGCACAGGTGAATATGCCCCCATACCGCCTGTATTGGGTCCTTTATCCCCATTGAGCAATTTTTTGTAGTCCCGGCTTTCCGCCAGCGGTAAGGCATGTTTGCCATCAAACAAAATAGTATAGGATATCTCCTCACCTTCAATAAATTGTTCTATCAGGACAGGCGAATCGGATTTGGGTGAAAAATGGTTGAGGGTTACCTCAACCTCATCCCTGTCATTAGCAATTACCACTCCAGTTCCACCATGCACCATTCCGTCCGCTTTGATGACTATAGGCAAGGATAAAGTTGCCGCAAACTCTCGAGCTTCTTCTGCTGTCCGACAAAGCGCGCTATGTGGTGTAGGTATTTGATACTTAACCATCAGCTGTTTGGAAAACGATTTTGACCACTCAAGCTTGGAGGATTCCCGCGAAGGGGCAATAATAGGTAATCCAAGTAGATGAAAATGGTCAGCCACCCCAGCAGCCAAAGTCTGAGTGGGAGTAATCAGAGTAAAGTCTACCGCTAGTTCCCGAGCCGCACGAGCCAGTCCTTCAACATCTCCAGACGCCACAGGAATATTATCCATACGCGCTTCGTTTGCCGTAGCTGGATTGCCTGGTGCCAAAAAGACTTTTTCCACTGTAGGAGAGTGTAAGAGTTTCCAGGCAAGCGCCTGAGCACCCGCACCTGATCCAGCAATAAGTATTTTCATCGTCAATTTCTCTCAAAAAAGAAGGCCATACAGAAATAACATCATGCTTGCCATCGAATGGTATCGTTTAACCAGTCGGTGAATTGCCGGATATGTTCGTTTAATTCTGCGTCACTACTTCCAGTAATCATCGCGCTGACCACATCATCGGTGTATGTAGTGGCTTGCTCATAGGTCTGGCCCACTCTGCCTGACAAACAAAGTGTATACACCCAGTCAAAAGGAATTACGTTGGGTAAGGTAAGCAGGCGCGCCGTACGTACCGGAACACGAATAGATGCGGCGTATTCTCGCGGTGAAGCACGGATATTCAGCGCATTAGCCATGCCGGCGCAACTCTGAATCCAGGCTTTATGGATATTGATACCCCAGGTATGTTCAATCAATTCTCCCGTCAAGGAACCTGCAGTACGGGCTGCGATTTCACACAACAGCAACCTGTCATCGGCGGTATGAAAGATTTCGGCATGGAATCCCAGTGCCGGTGTTGGAGGCAGGGCTTCAATGGTGCGACGGGTAAATGTGACTAGCCTTTTCGCCAGCAGGGTGTCAGGTTCAATTGTACGGCTGCCGAAAATCCCCGCATGCTGATAATCTAGCGCGTTATTGATATAAGCGCAGGGTGCGAAGAAAGCTTCACCATTTTCGTTTATCACTCCATTGACGTGATACATATTGCCCGCAATAAATTTTTCGATCATCCATCCATCGACAGTTTTATCGCGGAAGAAATCCACAATATCGCTAAGATTGCGGGCAACCATCACATCTTTGGAACTACAGCCGTCTATCGGTTTTATAACGTTGGGGAAATCATACTGTTCACAAAATGAAAGCACATCAGACCAGCTCGTCAGACGTTTGTAAGGAGCAACTTCCATGCCTGCATGTTGCAGATAGTCCTTCATTAAAACTTTGTCCCGATAGGCGCAGGCGCTTGCCACACTCTGTCCGGGAATATCCAGATATTCACGTAGTTGCGCGGCACGAATAAGGTCAAATTCAGAGTGAGGAAGTACACGGCTAAATGTTGCGCTCCGGGCTAGTTCTGTAGCGATCGCCAGCACATTCTCTCCGGCATCAAGACTGTCTAACTGTCGAACGTAACGATAGTGATGCTGAAAAGGGAATTGTGGCGCGGCGCTAATAAGCCACAAGTCCTCTCCGCATTCTTGCAGCCAGTCTGCAAAGTTGATCTTAATACTTCTTCCGAAACATAAAATGGCCATGGTTTCCTCACGATTCATTTGACAGAAGTTTTCATAATGTCCAACATGGCGAAGTCGTTCCACCAAGTGCCATTATCTACGACGATGGCATCAAGATGGCTCTGTTGGGCACAACAGTCCTGTATACGCAAAAATTCATGCCACTCATCACTGTTCCTATGCATTGGCGCGGGAGTATCGTCTTCAATAAAAAGTGGTATTAAGTGGGCTGAAACAATTTGCTGTGGCAAACAGCGGGTGACAACGACGGCTGAAAACCGCGAGTTTTCCGGTAACAGAAAACCCGTTTCCCCCGTCCTCTCTCCTTCCGATACACATGGTTGATCGAAAACTGCATTACCAAGCCCATAGCAGGTCAACATCTTTTTTTGCCACTGAAATCCGCGTACAGTGTGATGATGATGTCCAATAATTAAATCAACCCCAGTATCCGCCATGCGGCTGGCTAGCTCTCTTTCAAAGTCAGTAATGACATACTCTCGACAATGATCCCCCCAGTGAACTGCTGCGATAACAAAATCAACTTGCGAACGGGCTTGTGCTACAGTTTCCGAAAAGTGCAGCCAGTCGTGTTCATTAATTAGTGTCAGTACTTCAGGAATAGCGCCTGGAACCACCGCCCCAGAAAATGGGGGAGAGTAATAATCTTTGGAACGCAATGCTGCCACACCGCCCTGCACGGTATTCGCTTCCGTCCCCGTTCGGTAAACACCTGTAACCCCGATTACCGCTAGCTTTACCCCTTTACAATCAATGTATGCTGGACGCAACGCATCTTTGTACGACATCCCCGCGCCAGTGGTTTGCACACCCGCAGCATGTAGTGCTTTCAGGGTATCCTTAAGGCCTATAATACCGGAATCCATAGCATGGTTATTGGCAAGCGATAGCACATTGAAGGGGATAACGCCCTGCACATTCTCGACCGCAGAGATTGTCATCCCACGTCGTCCAGGAATCGGTTTGGGCCGGTTTGTCAGCACACCTTCATAATTACCGATAATTACATCTGCCTTATTGAACAAAGGAGCCAGAAGATTAAAGGCTGATTGCGGCTCCTTTCGGTTAATAAGCACATCACCGAGAGATGCTATGATAATTTCTGACATAAATTTTCCCGCTCCTATGTGCAAGGGGATGGTGTCTTAGAGTTTCTTTTGCATAAAAATTCTGGCATTACCCGTAGGCTGACAAGGTACTTCTCCGAAGATGGTGTAACCATGTTTGAGGTAAAAATTCGGGGCCTGAATAGACATCGTGAACAACATAGCTGTATGGCATCCGCGAAGACGGGCTTTTTCTTCAGCGCGTCTCAGCAATTCGCTACCTGTCCCCCTACGCCTTAGTGAGACCGGCAGAAAGAAATAGTTAATAAAAAGAACACCGAGAGAAGTGCGTCCTACCAGTCCTCCGATAACTTCACCGTCTTGATCGCGGATATAAAAATCCAACGGCTGATTATCAGCTTTACCGGTTTGCTCCACGTTCCAGTGATCCAGTAAATCACTTATCCTGGCGCGAGCCAGACTGTCACTTTTATCAGAATCGGTGATGGTAAATCCTGTAGGTAAAATGGCTTGATTCATAAAATTATCCTTACTGACCGGGGCTGTAGCCTGCTCCGGTCGAATGCATCAACTGACTGTATTGCTGATATGTTTTTCCACAAATAGCTGCTCATAGTCGTGGCCGCGTGCTCTTAGTGCAGACACGACGGGCCTCCCTTCTGATAGTTCGAGCCAGATCCGTAATAAATGGCGCTGATGATTTTCATCGTCCTGAAACTCCGTGCGCGAATGAAGAGTGGTGTAATTATTGAGAAAAAGGATTTCTCCAGGCTCAAGCATAAATTCAAGTCTGAACTCTGGACGGTTGCAAATGTCGTAAAAAGCGGTTAATCCTGCGTCAATAGGAGCTGGTAATGGCTCCCCTTGAAGCTTCGCTGCTGCGCGAATATAAGCGCCAAGGCACATTGAACTCACTCTTCCGGACATGCGCGAAAAGACTGGGATTTTGTAAGAAGTGAAAGGACGATCGCTTACCGCGCGTTCTGCCGTCGCGTAAAAATATCCCTCAAACAGGGCATCCAGTAGCTCAGGTTTCTCGCGAACCAGTTGGTTGTAAACGGCTAACCCGCTAACTACTTGGTTTAAGCCACCTGACGCACTGCCGCTTAGACACATCAGCCCCACAATTTCAAAAGCATCAGAGTGAAATCCAAGTTCCCGATTAGACATATATCCTCGATTGTTCGGATTGACCTTTTCATTTCTAACGTGGCCAATTCGATCCCCTTGAGCATTTTGTACTACTGGGCGCCCCAACCCTATTCCAATCCCCCAAAACAACTGGCTCAAGGCATAATCAGAAAATGTGTCCCGAGGGAAACCTTTCAGCACTACCACTCCTCGCCCTTGTTGCAGGTGATACCGGACAGTGGATACCAGTGCATCCAGCTCAGGACAATGGAAATCAGCATTGGTTAAATCTTCA
Source organism: Photorhabdus temperata (assembly GCF_025384845.1). Classification (NCBI taxonomy): domain Bacteria; kingdom Pseudomonadati; phylum Pseudomonadota; class Gammaproteobacteria; order Enterobacterales; family Morganellaceae; genus Photorhabdus; species Photorhabdus temperata. The sequence goes on from NZ_JAJAFX010000001.1 coordinate 99,422, forward strand.
TATGACCGGTCTTTTAGGGATGCCAGATGTTGTTTAATCGCTTCCAGTTGGCTATCGGTAACCTCCAAGGCCACATCATTTTTGCTTTTGAGTTGAATTGAGCCCCACACAGCAGGATCATCATCTATAAGTCTGTATGATTCGGACATTAGTGTCTCCTCAGGATGCGCAAAGTTCACATTCAGGATGCTGCGGTTTATCGATAACCGTGGTTTCTAGCGTAGTGAACGAGACGGTTATCAGTTTCCCAGCTGAGATCATAGGCCAACCCACCAGTTTCCTGACGATGTCGGCCGACATCATACCGCCAACAATCATAGCTGAGTGGCTGAATGCTGATGTCGCTGGTATCAGGTCATGCTTTTCACGCCAAGCGCGCATCTCGTAATGATGCGGGTTATTTGTCTGTGACCATTTTTCATCACAACGGAAACAACTGCTCTTCCCAGGATATTTTGTCCAGAACATCCCCATTCCTGCCGAGACGCTGTTAAATACGCCGGGCACACTGGTGGTGAAACAGGCATCGCTAATCCAGCGATCGGCTGCAATTACCGGTCGATCAATAGCAGCGACGACAATATCCGGTTGAAATTGTTCGATTAATTTTCGGACATTCGGCGTATCGGTTATGCGTTTAAAGACAGTGTTGATGGTCACATCCGAATTAACCTCGGTGAGTCGGGTTTTAAGGCCATCAACTTTTCGCGTTCCCACATCATTAACGGTATAGAGCTGCCTATTGAGGTTGCTCAGCTCTATTTCATCGAAATCAACCAGCGTGATCGTACCGCAGCCAGCCATTGCCAGTGCGGTGGCGGTACAACTGCCCAGCCCTCCACAGCCCAGCAGCAGGACATGTCCCTTGAGCAGTCTCTGCTGATATTCTGCCGGGGTCATGCCAGTGTCGCTTAGTGCAGCGAAACCGTTCAGATTGCGTGAGTAACGCTCTGTTTGGTCCGGACGGAGAGATTGATAGTCAAAATAACTTTCATCCTGAACCAGATTCTGCGTTTGAAGTTCTTCCACCAACTTCCGTAGATCAGGCTCTTCAACCCGGAGCCCTTTATCCGCTAGCACCTGCAAAATATCACTGATAGATTGTTGTCCTTTCATCGTGTTGAGCGCTGCAATCTTCCAGCCGTAGGGATCAGAAATAATCAAACTTGCCTCACCTTGGCGAGTACCGCGATGAATTGCGATGTCATTATTCCCTACCGGAACTGCAATTACAGTGGGTTGAAGACGTGGTTGGGATGCTAAAACGAATCTGGTCATTATTTACCCTCCTTAACTATCACGACAGGTAGAAGTATGCCTCTGCGGCCCACATTCATGACTGGGTCAAAACTGGCCCTTGCTTGGAAGCCGGCAAATTTGCCACCATAGACATAAGTATCCACACCTGACCACATGGAGTCCGTCACACCGATATCCGGATGCACCGCCGAAATAACACGGCCCCGGATGTAGCGTTGGATTATCCATGTTTCGTTGCTAGCAACCGCATGGCGGAGGCTTTCCACCCATTCCTGAGCCGAAGTAAATGGTCCCACCAGTAGTCCTTCCCCGCGTGTGGCGTTGGACGGTTTAAGGACAAGTTGTTCTCTCTCTTCAATGGCCCAACTGAGAAGGTCGATTTGTTCGTCTTGCGGTGATGTTGTATGCCCGTTGCGTAATACGCGAGTCCACGGAATATGCTTCAGGCAAAACGCTTTATCATCTTCGGAGAGAAATGAAAGCATTTCTGGATCGCTAAGGACCGCCATGATGGCTTTGTCCGCTAGCGGCCATTGGCAAATTAGGGGATTAATAAAAGTGACTTCACCTTGGGCGGCTGCGGTAAGATATTCATCGACTTCGGGTTCATCAATCAAGTCGCGCAGGTCAAGTTTGTTATAAGCCACGTCAATGACTCGTCCATCTGAATCAACCAGAGTGTTGTTATGGCGTCGTAAAAGCGAGGCATCGATAACCTCGGTGGGGATGCCAAGCCGATTGAGGCCTTCTGCCATCCAGGACACTTCATTCTTAAAACGTCCTTTGTAAGTCACAATGGCTCCGCGTTGGGCAGGTTCACCGGTACGTTCCTGATGCGTTGTCAATAGTTCTTTAAGAAACAAATCAGTATCACTGACAAAGGGCTGGAAATCCACACAGGTATCTACGTCTTTCAATAGCGGGTTTGATACACCAGCCCATATAGCTCCGGCAAGGCCATTTTGGATAACCCCACCTGGGCAATCCGTATTAGTCTCGAGAATCTGATATACGCCATCGTCATCAAATAACCCATCGAGCCTAAAAATTCTGACCAGTGGTGTATGACTCGGCAGGTTAAATAAATAATGTTCGCTCTTTTTATAGACTGGAAAGTAATCTCTGATACAGGGGCTTTTTATCCAAGCACGAGCAAAGTGCTCGAAAATATCTGTAAAGCGCTCGCCAATATTAGCAAGGTCTTGAACCACTACTTGGGATAATATTAATGGGCGAATAGAAACGGGATAGCTTTTTCCTTCAAAGTTCAGCCCATTTTCCCCTAGCTTTCGGCTCAGTAATTGCTGTGCCTCAAATAAAGTTGATTTTTCCGCCTCATTTAAACTAGATAATTTTCTCTCGATCAATGCATTGTCAATTAGAAACAAATTATCCTGAATAGTTAATGCTGAAATATTCATTTTTACCCTGCCATTTGTCAGTGGAAAGATGCGTGGTCTACAGCCTTTTCAAGTAAAAGCAACCCTTGTTCGAGCGTGCTTAATTCAATGGTCAGGGGAGGCAATAATTTAATGGTTCGATTCTGCGGACCACAAGTTTCTATAATTAATCCGAGTTGACTGGCTTCCCTTTTTATTACTGATGCTTGGTGCGTGTTGTGGCATTCAATACCCCACATCATTCCCTTGCCGCGAATGTCACAAATTAACTGAACATGGCGCTGCGCCAGTTCTTTCAGAAAATCAGATATAAGTATTGATTTTTTTTCAAGCCCTTGAAGGAATCCCTGATCCTGCCAGTAATCAAGCGCCTTTGTTGCACCAATAAAGGCCAGGTTATTACCTCGGAACGTGCCGTTATGCTCACCTGGCTGCCAGATGTCTAGTTCAGGCTTTAGTAACACTAAAGACATTGGTAGTCCATATCCTGAAAGAGATTTTGCAAGGCAAATAATGTCAGGTTTTAATCCCGCTTCTTCAAAACTAAAAAAGGAGCCAGTGCGACCGCAACCTGTCTGAATATCATCGACAATCAAAATGATATTATTTTCCTCCGCCATTTTTGCCACTCCGCGTAGCCATTCCACACTGGCAATATTTACACCACCTTCACCCTGAATAGTTTCGAGAATAATGGCGGCTGGAAGATCGATGCCTGAACCCGGTGAAAACAGCATTTTTTCAAGTACATCAAGCGATGCTAAATCTTGACCAAGAAAATTATCGTAGGGAAGACGAATAATATTATTAAGCGGTACGCCCGCCGCGTTGCGCTTATTTTCTCTGGCCGTTGCGGCCAATGCACCCAATGACATACCGTGAAACGCGTTAGTGAAGGCAACTATGTCGCTGCGTCCGGTGGCTTTACGGGCAATTTTCATTGCTGCCTCTACAGCGTTGGTTCCCGTTGGCCCAGTAAACTGGAAACGATAATGTAAGTTACGAGGTTTAAGAATATGATGATTAAAATTTTCAATAAATGATTTTTTAGCGTCAGTATATAAATCAAGGGAATGTGTTATGCCGTCCTGCTGTATGTAATCAAGTAACGATTTTTTAAGCAACGGATTGTTGTGACCATAATTCAGAGAGCCAGCACCAGATAAGAAATCAATCCATGATTCTCCTTGGTTATCGATTAATAATGCATTACTTGCTGTGTTGAAAATGGTAGGGTAATCGCGGCAATAACTCCGTACATTTGACTCATAATTTTCAAAGGTGCGGAAACTATTAGAGTCAGAAGTCATCTCTGTCTGAACTTTTTTGTAAATTGCATCAAACATATGACAACGCAGCAGTATGGTGTTGCGCCCAACTTCTTTAACACGTTGCGTCAGTTCAGGATTATTTTCTGTAAGCTTCTTGAGTATATGCATCATTGTAATAGCATGATCTTCATGCAGTCGGAAAAACTCAAGGCCTTGTTCATCAATGCCCAAATGGATAAGTGCATCCAGCACTGGTTTATAAATAAGAGGAGCGATGGCTTCGACTCCAAGACAGAATGCAGCTAGCCCTTCGGCAACCGAGTCAGAGCGACAATAATTCAATACTGATGAAGCAAAATATTCGGTTTCTGCAAGTGCCGGTACACTGGTGGGTTGACCGCCAATTGCCTGTAATGAACGCTGAAAAAGTTCGGCATGTGTCATTTTTCCGTCGCCGTCAACGCCTATTTCTTCAAGTAGATTTTCCATTAAATGCCGGGCATCACTGAGGTTATCAGTATGGCTAACCAAATGGTTAACCAAGGCGTATAAAAACCGAGTAAAGTTACGGGAATAATGGTGATGTTGAATCAGAAAATAACGCATGCCGTTTAAAGTTAATCGCTCTTCACGCATGGCAACCAGGAGAGGGTGATACACCAGCTTATTTAATGCATCTATATCAAGCCAGTCATCCCAGAGTCCTCCTCCGGTTAACCGCGTAATATCACCTTTTTCGAGTAAAGACAGAGTTTCATTTGCTACACTCACCGCTATTCTCCTGTTTTTGAAATAGGACTCATCTCTGCCGTGAGAAGAATGATTAATCACTGATTTACACTAGAAAATATATTCCCGAAAACACTTGAGTAGTGCCTTGAAACAAACTTCTCCTGTTACAAAATAACCCAAATTGTAAATGTCTAGTCTTCATCTGTAGTCGCTCCTAGGGATCGTCTCGTACAGCATCGCTTCATTCACGTTTACAGCACATTTACAAAACATTTCATTTATGGACGTTAATCTATACGAAATTGTATTGCAATTGAATTATTGATGGTAAAATAGTATAAAAATTTATATATTTGAATTTAAAGGATTAAATTTAAACATAAGTGTGAAGTAGCGCAAAAAATGACATGGCAATGCCGGTAGTGATACGATTTTGTACCGATTTTGAGCTGGGTTAGTGCTCGTGTCTGTTTTAGACGAAAGAGGATTCTGGAGCTGATAGGTGGAAATATGACTTTTAAATCGACCCACCCTCAGAATAAATTAGGGCTTTATCGGCAACCCATGCGGATTGAATGGGGGCCTAGTCATCAGGAAACTTCCCGCTTAATGCCGGAAATCTGAGAGGAACCACGCTTCATCTCTACAATTTCAGAACAGAGCTGATGGTTAAGTGGTTGGGATACGTTCATTACATTTGCAGAAGAGTTCAGGCTAAAATAGCCATTCTAATGAAACCAAGATAAAAACTATAAAGCCGAAAAACAAAATGTTCAAAATGTAAAATAAATCTCTTTTTAAAAAATTAAAAACTTTTATTTAAAACTGTGCTTTAAGCAATCAAATGAATGAAATCGTGCCCTAGCGTTTGATGAGCAGGCTTTAAACTGTTATTAAAATTCATTGTGTTAATTTATGGTTTTAATCGGTATAAAGTTTTCACCGTTGTTTTTACCGCTTTTAATACCTGCTTTTTATCTTTACTGACTCTGTTTTCTCGGATAATCTCCCCTTTTTTTCAGAACTTAAATCCCGCCAAATTAACCGTTTTATTCTTTTTTTATTATGGTGTTTTTAGGGTTTTCTCCGTAAAATAACCGGCGAGAAAGCGCTTTAATACCCATTTGTTCGGATCATATTATTTTACGTGCTGATTCCTTTTTAATTCGTTATTAATAGTTGATAATTTTCGATTAAATGCAATTAATTCTCCTGCTGAAAAGTTGTATTTATTGAATTAAATCCGCCTTTGGTATAAAAGCTTTAATACCTCTGTATTCGTTCTTTTAAATGATTATGGTAAGTTAGGTAAATGTAAAATAAGTGGAGTATAGAATCGCTGATAAATGAATACCACATGACAGGATAAACAAAGTGGAATCCTGCCATGTGATATTCATAGGAATACTAATATGGATTTTCTAAAAATCTTGGTTCAAAATTGCTATATAACGGTTATAAGCATACACGCGATTGCGTTTTTGGCCGGTAAGTTCAGAGACCAATAGGAGATCAGCCTGAGATAAGCGTTCCATAACTTTGCCAATTGTTGCCGGTGCCAGCCCTGTCAGTTGCACCAATTTATTAATGTTGACGATAGGATGCTCAAATAACGCATCCAATATCTGGCTTGCTGAGTTCTCCATACGCCCTAATGGCTGCAACAGTTTTTTGTGTTCACGGTGTAACTGATAAAGTTGTTGGGCGGTGTTGACCGCTTGTGTCGCTGTAGCCGCAACAGCATCAACAAAAAATAGTAACCACGCTTCCCAATCACCAGTTATGCGGACTTGTTGCAGACGTTCATAGTAGATTTGTCTATGTTTTTTAAAAAAGACGGATAGATACAGAAGAGGCTGACTCAGAACCTTTGCTTCCACCAAAATTAAGGGAATTAATAAGCGTCCTAACCGACCATTACCATCCATAAATGGATGGATAGTTTCAAACTGAACATGAGCTAAAGCTGCTTTTATCAATGGATCTGTCGGCTCAGGAACATCGTTAATAAACTTCTCCAATGCGGCCCAACAATCGGCTAATTCGTTAGCAGGAGGCGGGATAAAAGTAGCTTCATCAGCACGATGACCACCGATCCACACTTGGTTTTGACGGAACTCTCCAGGTCCACGGCTTATACCTCTCCCTGATGTCATTAAAGCTGTATGTAGTTCTTTGATTAAACGAAAAGTGATGGGATAGGACTCTTGAATACGTTGTACACCTAATGATAAAGCATTAACGTAACAAGATACCTCTTGTACATCATCCATTGGCACACCAGGCATCCCTTCCATTTCAAACAACATTAGATCGCTGAGGGACGATTGAGTACCTTCAATTTGAGAGGACATAACTGCTTCTTTGCGGACGTAACTGTAAAGAAACAGATGCTCGTCTGGTAATAACGTACTGATCGCATCTAGTCGACCCAGTGCCAACATGGCTTCATTGATCCGTCGTTGCAATTTGCTATTAATATCAAGCGGCGGTACCGGTGGTAGAGGATGAGGTACAAAAGCCTGGCAGGCGACACCGCCAGTAATACTTGGGACATAGTGACCTGTAGATCCGCGTTGCAAGGTTTTTTACTCCTCATTCCATAGCCTAAAGTTAAAATAAGACTGCACGTTATTTTAACTTTAGGCTGAAAATAAAATAAGGAAAAGTGTTATTTTAACTTTGGCAGGAATGTCTTAAGAACGTGTATAGATTTTAGTCAGAGAAAAAGAAAATCGAGCCCAGTTTAGGCGATCTGATCGATCGCCAGAAAGGACGTTTTACCCAATGAGATTGAATTATTTTTTAGCATTAATCAGCTCATTACTGTGGTTCCAAATTCAACATAAGAATCTTAGAACGGCGTTGGTAGTTGTATAGCACTTGTTTCTGAATCGGCAGCATTGAGATTTCCGCCGGTTCAAAACCCCGTTCCTGGAACCAGTGAATACTGCGGGTAGTCAGGACGAAAAGTTTTTCCAGCCCGAGCTGTTTAGCATGATCTGAAATGCGATTCATGAGTACTTCACCTTTTAAAGAGTTCCGGTATTTAGGATGAACCGCTAAACAAGCCATCTCTCCAATTTTCTCATCAGGATAGGGGTAAAGCGCGGCACAAGCGATAGTCAGGTTATCGCGTTCGATAATGATGAATTTATCAATTTCTCTCTCAAGTTGCTCTCTTGAACGGCGAACCAAAATGCCTTGCTGTTCCAGTGGACGAATAAGTTCGAGAATACCTCCGATGTCATTGATATTCGCTCTGCGTATTTGTTCCGCGCTCTCCATGACGATTTGAGTGCCAATACCATCACGGGAAAATAGTTCTTGAACCAAAGAACCATCTGCCTGATAACTCAATAAGTGGCTGCGGTGAACGCCACGACGGCAAGCTTTTACGGCACTCCGTAAAAAACAGGCTGTACCTGAATAGTAGTCACCTTCAGCTTCCAATTCTTTCATGAGATCTGGTGCCTGATTAAGAAAAATTTCAGATAGAATTTTTCCGTCTTTGCCCTGTACGCCTTGAGTAGAGCAGAAACCTATCAATTTTTCAGCCTGTAGTTTGATCGCTAACTGAGTAGCAACTTCTTCAAATGCCAGATTAAAACTCTCGCCGGTAACGGAAACTGCAACAGGACCAATGAGCACTATTGCGCCATTATCTAACTGACGATTTATGGCAGCTTCATCAATACGGCGAATTTTTCCACTGTGGCAATAATCCACGCCATCATCAACACCAAGAGGTTGAGCAATAACAAAGTTACCGCTGACAACATTAATATTTGCGCCTTGCAATGGCGTATTATTTAGGCTCATAGAAAGACGTGCGGTAATATCCAGTTGCAACAAACCCGCGGATTGTTTGACGAATTCCAATGCCTTATTATCGGTAACGCGGGTGTGTTTGTGGTAAACCGGTTTATAATGATGGGTTGCAAGGTTTTCTTCAATTTGAGGTCTGGCGCCATAAACGACTATCAGTCGGATGCCCAAACTATGCAGTAATCCGATGTCGTTGATGATATTCGGGAAGTTCTCGTGAGCAATAGCCTCTCCGCCAAGCATGATAACAAACGTTTTGCCACGGTGTGCATTGATGTATGGAACCGAGTGGCGAAATCCCTCAACTAATTCGGTGCTGCGTTCTTTCATAAAAGACTCTCGATTGAATTTTTATTCGTAATTTATGTATTTTTATTCCTTTTGAAAGGAAATGGCAAGAGGCAATTAAAACAAAAACATTGCGATATATATGTGGACGTGAATAATTTGCAAAATATAAAATATTTATTGCTGATGGCAGCATAATGTTGGTTAGCGTTTTTCACTTGGTTGTTTGGTTGTTTCCTGAGTTGAATGTCACCCTGAATATTTGTATTTTATGAATGGAATAAATAGTAGATGAGTCATTCAGATCTTAATCTGTCACGACGTCGCTTGTTGCAGGGAGCGGCAGCAATGTGGTTGCTTAGTGTCAGTCAGGTGGGTTACGCAGCGTCATCAAAGATTATTGCAGTTCGTATTTGGCCTGCATCCAGTTATACCCGTGTGACTCTTGAGTCAAATATTCCACTCAAATATCGCCAGTTCGTGCTGACAAATCCAAACAGAATTGTTGTTGACCTTGAGGGTGTGCAATTGAACCATACCCTAAAAGGTATGGGGAAGCAGATTCAATCCCGCGATCCTTATCTTAAACTGGTCAGGGCGGGGCAGTTTGATCCTAAAACGGTTCGTCTGGTGTTTGAAGTTAAACAATCGGTCAGCCCACATATGTTTACGTTGAAACCAGTGGCGGAATTTAAGCACCGTTTGGTTTTGGATATTTATCCCGCAGCGGGAGCGAATAAAGATGATGATCCATTACTTGCTCTGCTTGAAGAGTACAATAAAGGTAATTTGGCTGAGGATTTACCGGCGGAAATACCGAAGTCAGGCAAAGCAGGTAAAGACAGGCCGATTGTGATCATGCTCGATCCTGGACATGGGGGAGAAGATCCTGGCGCTATCGGCAAATATAAAACCCGTGAGAAAGACGTTGTTCTGCAAATCGCCCGTCGATTGCGAACTATTATTCAGCGTGAACCGGGTATGAAAGTGTATATGACTCGTAATGAAGATGTGTTTATTCCGCTAAAAGTCCGGGTGGCAAAAGCACGTAAGATGCGGGCTGATTTATTTGTTTCTATTCATGCTGATGCCTTTTCTAACCGAGCTGCACATGGCTCTTCGGTTTTTGCGCTTTCTACTAAAGGTGCAACCAGTAATACCGCACGTTTTCTGGCCCAAACGCAAAATGAAGCCGACCAGATTGGTGGTGTAAGTAAAAGTGGTGATAAATATCTGGATCATACTATGTTTGATTTGCTACAGACTGCGACCATCAATGACAGCCTTAAATTTGGCAGTGAAGTGCTCAAGCGCATGGGTAAGGTGAATAAACTGCATAAGAATCGGGTGGATCAGGCTGGGTTTGCGGTACTGAAAGCACCGGATATCCCATCTATTCTGGTAGAAACTGCGTTTATCAGTAACCTGGAAGAGGAACGAAAACTGAAAACAGCACGCTTCCAGCAGCAGGTAGCGGAGTCCATTTTCGCCGGTATCAAAGCGTATTTTAGTAATGGTGGCAATGTAAACTTATCGTAGCCCTGTTAGTGGGTAGTGATGGGTTGAACTGCCAGGCGTAAGCCCATGACACGCAGGATTGCGCTTAGATTTCTGACCTCCGGGTTGCCTTCGGCCGACAAGGTGCGATAGAGTTGGTTCGGATTCAATTCGGCTTCCTTGGCCACGTTACGAATGCCGCCGAAGACTTTGGTCATTTGGCGAAGAGCGATCAGTAGCTCGGCTTGTTCTCCATCCTCAAGGATGCTGTTTAGTAGCTCGATTGCGTAAGCTGGATCTTTGCGGAACACTTCGGCCATTGCGTCGTCGTGTGATCTGTCTTTCATTACTCGCTCTCCTATTTGTTTCTGTTTTTCCATTCGCGCCTCGGGCTATGCCCGCGTCCTGCTTGCGTTTATCGCCGCCGCAAAGCAGCAGAACGATAGTTAAGTCAGTATTCGTAATTGAACTGAGCACAGATAGGCAAATATGGTGGAGGTAAAACCATCCAGAAGTTGTTTTTGGAGTTTGTATGCTGAAACGCATCAAGGATTGGTTGCGGGGGCCGGATTTGAACCGACGACCTTCGGGTTATGAGCCCGACGAGCTACCAAGCTGCTCCACCCCGCGTCCGTTTTAATACTGTCTGTTTTAATACCTTGAGTTGCGAAAATTGGTTGCGGGAGCCGGATTCGAACCGACGACCTTCGGGTTATGAGCCCGACGAGCTACCAGGCTGCTCCATCCCGCGTCCGTTAAGAACCTATTTTGTGTTTTCCTGCATCACTAATGCCTGCCGGAATAGGTTCCTCATTCGCAAATATCGGACTATTTCATTGTGTTGGTTGCGGGGGCCGGATTTGAACCGACGACCTTCGGGTTATGAGCCCGACGAGCTACCAGGCTGCTCCACCCCGCGTCCGATGTGCGCACTATACTCAGGATCAGATCTGTTGCAAGTTTTTTTATTAAAAATTGTTTGTTTCGTTACTTTTTTGATTGGTTACTCTGCATGTTGGTGTTTTTGTATTCGTTTGTTCGCTGTTTCGTTAAGTTATTTTTTTTGTAGTAAGTTTCATTATTTTTGTTGGTTTGGTATTGTTCACCGTTAGGCAATGTCGGTAAGAGAGAAGGCAGCAATGACATTCTGGAGTAAGTATTTTCTGTGTGGGATCGTGATTTCACTGTTAGTTGGATGTCATTCCCGTCCAACCGCTCAAGGCCAACAATATAAAGATGGTCATATCACTCAGGATTTATTGCTGGTTAATCAGCCCAATGCTCAGGGCAGGCCGGTTAATGCTAAAGATTTTTCAGAGCAGGTTATGCTTATCAGCCAGTCTGCTCCTCGCCTGTATAATCGTAATAGCTCAACTTTTGACGCAGTGCAGAACTGGGTGCTGGCTGGCGGTGCAACCAGTAAATTAAATTTGTTTAATTTACGTGCTTACCAGATGGAAGGTGTGGATAATTACGGTAATGTCCAATTCACGGGTTATTATACGCCGGTGTTACAGGCCCGCCGCGTTAAACAAGGGGAGTTTAGATATCCCTTGTACCGTATGCCGCCTAAAGGCAGATATCATTTACCAAGCCGGGCTGCGATATACAATGGCGCCCTCAGCTCCAGCCTGATCATTGGCTACAGTAATTCTCTGATTGATAATTTTATTATGGAAGTGCAGGGCAGTGGTTATGTCGATTTTGGTGACGGTGAGCCGCTGACCTTTTTGGGTTATTCGGGTAAGAATGGACAGGCTTATCGGAGTATTGGCAGGCTGTTGGTTGAACGTGGAGAAATCGCGCAGAAAGATATATCTATGCTGGCGATTCGCAAATGGGCTGAATCGCACAGTGAGGCAGAGGTTCGTAAGCTGCTAGAACAGAATCCATCATTTGTCTTTTTTAAACCTGAAGTTTATGCCTCAGTGCGGGGAGCGAGTAGCGTTCCTCTGATTGCAAAAGCCGCTGTGGCCGCTGATAAAATGCTTGTTCCACCAGGAACAACATTGCTGGCGGAGATACCTTTGCTGGATAACGAGGGGAAATTTACCGGTCAGTACCAGATGCGCCTGATGATTGCACTGGATGTCGGCGGCGCAATAAAGGGACATCATTTCGATATCTATCATGGTATTGGTGATGAGGCTGGTATCGCGGCGGGTTTCTATAACCACTACGGCCGGGTTTGGGTGCTGAAAGAAGAACAGCCTGCTATGCTAATGGTAAATCAGTAATTCCTTTCCATAAATTTTATAACAGGTTTTCAGGATTGATATTCAGTGATGCAAACTTCTCTTTCTGATGCATATATGCAGCGCTTTGCGGGTACAGCCCGTTTATATGGTCAAAAAGCGCTTTCTTTGTTTTCTCATTCCCATGTTTGTGTCGTGGGTATCGGTGGGGTGGGTTCCTGGGCCGCCGAGGCGTTGGCTCGTACAGGAATAGGCGCGATTACCCTGATTGATATGGATGATGTCTGTATCACTAATACTAACCGCCAGTTACATGCTTTAAAGCAGCATATTGGACAACCAAAAACGGAAGTGATCGCTGAACGTATTCTGGCGATTAATCCTGAGTGTAAAGTCACTTGTATTGATGATTTTCTCACGCCGGATAATGTTGCAGAGATGATGGCGGTTGGATTCAGTTATGTCATTGATGCGATCGATAGTGTCAGGCCAAAAGCGGCGCTGTTGGCTTATTGTCGTCGCTATAAAATTCCGTTGGTAACAACCGGTGGGGCGGGTGGGCAACTTGATCCTACGCAAATTCAGGTTGTTGATTTGGCGAAAACGATTCAGGACCCTTTAGCGGCTAAACTGCGGGAAAGGCTGAAATCTGATTATCACGTTGTGAAGAATGGTAAAGGCAAGTTGGGAATTGATTGTGTGTTCTCAACTGAGCAGCTAGTTTATCCACAGAGTGATGGCTCTGTTTGCGCCGCTAAAAGCACCGCGGAGGGGACGAAACGCATGGATTGCGCATCGGGTTTTGGTGCCGCAACAATGGTCACGGCGACATTCGGATTTGTTGCGGTTTCCCATGCACTGAAAAAGATGGTTGCTAAAGCGCAACGTCAGGGCATGCTTTAGTATAATTTTTTGCGGTGTTTTGCACGGTATGGATCAGCGATTTCATGCCGTTCAACCGTGAGCCGCTTAACTGTTGCTCCAGCCCAAGTTGGTGGAGCAGCGCCAACAGGTTAGTTTCCAAAACTTGTTGCGGTGTTTTTCCTTCCACCGCGGTCAATATCACCGCCAGCAAGCCTTTGACAATGCGACCTTCGCTATCGCCATAAAAATGCAGATAACCATCTGACAATAATTGATGTCCTAACCAAACCCGGTTTTCACAGCCAGACATTTCGATATCTTGTTGTTTCAAGTTGTCAGGTAGTGCAGGTAGTTTCTTGGACAGCAGGATTAACTGGCGATAGCGATCTTCCCATTGATGGCATTGGTTAAAGGTTTCAATTAGCTGTTGCTGGCTAATTTCCTTGCCAAATGGATGTGGTGCGGTCAGGTTTTCTGCGGCTTGAGCCATATTTATTCATCCTGTAATAGAGAAAGGCCGAATTTTACTGCCTGAACTAAAGAATCGGCATCCTGCTGATTGTTATAAGGCATAAAAGAGGCACGCAAACAGCCGTTGATGCCTAAAGCTTCGATCAGTGGTTGAGCGCAATGCTGACCGGAGCGTAAGGCAATATTTTGTTCTGCCAAAATAGCCGCCAGATCACTGTGATGAATACCGGCAAAATTAAAAGCCAACAGGCTGGAACCGGCAATACGATAACTGATAAATCCGGGTAAAGCGGAAAGTTGTTGTTCGGTGTAGTCAGCGAGTGTGACGGCATGGGCTTCCGCTTTAACGATATCAATATCTTTTAGCCATTCCAGCGTGGCAGAAAAACCAATAACACCTGCAACATTCGGTGTCCCCGCTTCAAACCTGAATGGTACAGCTTCTGGTGTGAAACCGCTGAATGAGGCGTGGGTAAGCATTTTTCCTCCGCCTTGCCAGGGAGACATCGCATCAAGTAACTCACTTTTGCCGTAAAGTACACCAACGCCATTTGAACTATAGAGCTTATGAGCGGAAAACGCGTAGAAATCGATGTTTGATTGCTGAACATCAACGGGATTGTGAACAACTCCCTGAGCACCATCAACAACGACCAGACAATCATGTTGGTGCGCTATTTTTGTTATTGCAGTCAGATCGACGGCTCCGCCGGTCACATTGGACATTTGGCTGATTGCTATTAATCGGCTGTGTTGGTTCAGAAGTTCAGGCAGCATATTGATATCCGGCAATTTGCCATTGCCTAAAGGCCATTTAATCACCTTGGCGCCGATTTGTTCCGCCAGCATTAACCAGGGGATCAGGTTGGAATGGTGTTCCTGCTCACTAACGATAATTTCATCACCGGGCTGGAGATGGGGACGGAAATAATTTTGGGCAACCAGATTGATAGATTCTGTTGTGCCTTTTGTCCAGATAATATTTTCGGCTTTTGGGGCGTTGATGAGTTCAGCAACCTGTTGACGGGCATTTTCATAGCGAGATGTGATTTCCAGCGCTGTGTGATGTTGGCTGCGATGTACAGTAGTACTGCTGTATTGATAATAATCCAGAGTTACCTTTATCATGGCTTGTGGTTTCAGGGCAGTTGCTGCACTATCCAGGAATACAGTTTGTTGTTGCAGGGCTGGGAATTGCAGGCGGAACTGTTCTGGTTCGAACTTTTTCATAGTGTTTTAATTAGGTTTCGTGGTTATTGATCAGATTATTCTGTTGGTGATGATGATCCGCTTGCTTGTGACTGAAAATGGATAGGTTGTTACATTGAATAATATTGCCATGTTCCCGCTATTATGACAAAAAAAGCACCGCAATCGCGGTGCATTAAAAATCACTATGGACAGACAGGGTTAAATGTACAGGAAGTGAAAAAAACAGTAGCTTAAGCTACATAGTCTGGTTTTCCAGACAACTTGCAAACACAACATCACAACCACAAAGCCAAAAGTTTCATAGCGTTAAAACTAATTCACTTTTCGTTCCGGCTTAGGAAGTGGCGCCACTATAGGGATTTACTGGTGTATCCTCAATGGACAATTTATAATGATTCGGATTACAAAAACTAATAATTAAATATAAAGAGTTACCGGTATCACCAACATTGCATAAGGGCTCACATGTCCAAACGTTTACCACCACTGAATGCGTTGCGGGTTTTTGATGCTGCGGCGCGTCATTTGAGTTTTACTAAGGCGGCTGAAGAGTTATTTGTGACGCAGGCCGCAGTTAGCCATCAGATGAAAAGTCTGGAGGATTTCCTTGGCTTGAAGTTGTTTCGTCGTCGCAACCGATCATTATTGTTGACTGAAGAGGGGCAAAGTTACTATCTGGATATTAAAGAAATATTCACATCAATAAATGAAGCAACGCGTAAACTTCAGGCCCGAAGTGCTAAAGGCGCTTTGACTGTCAGTCTTTCGCCCAGTTTTGCTATTCAGTGGCTGGTTCCAAGGTTGTCTAGCTTTAATTTAGCTTATCCGGGAATTGATGTCAGGATACAGGCGGTAGACAGAGAAGAAGATAAGCTCGCTGATGATGTTGATGTTGCTATCTTTTATGGCCGGGGAAACTGGCCGGGGTTGCGAACGGATCGTCTTTATGCGGAATATTTGCTCCCCGTTTGCGCACCTTCGTTACTGACCGGGGAAAACCCGCTGAAAACTCCCGCAGATTTGGCACGCCATATGTTGTTACACGATTCTTCCCGCCGTGACTGGCAGGCTTATATACGCCAGCTTGATATGCAGCAGCAGATAAATGTTCAGCAAGGGCCGATATTCAGCCATAGTGCAATGGTGATCCAGGCCGCGGTTCATGGTCAGGGGATTGCATTGGCAAATAATGTTATGGCTCGGACTGAAATTGATGCTGGGCGTTTAGTGTGTCCATTTAATGATGTATTAGTGAGTAAGAATGCATTTTACCTTGTCTGTCATGACAATCAGGCTGAGTTGGGGAAAATCGCAGCATTCCGGCAATGGGTGCTGGCACAGGCAGCCAGTGAGCAGGAGAAACTGGGCTTTATTACCAATGAATAAGAAAAGAATAAGGTATTCGGGCTGTAAGAACTCTCAGATATAATGTGAAAAAGGAAGATAACAGTGAATAGTCGTTTAATGCTTATCTTTGCTGGCTTCAGTGGTTTTTTCTATGTGGCGTTTGGTGCTGTCGGGTCGCATTTCTTATCCCCGATGATGGCAAAATATCAGATAAGTTGGATTGATCTCGGCCTGCAATATCAAGGTATTCACACTTTGGCAATGATGGCGATGTCTGCCATGTTGATGCGTAGGGTTATTCTCTGGTTTTACTGGAGTGGTGTTTTTTTCGCGGTAGGCATTTTATTGTTTAGTGGCAGTCTCTATTGTATGGCCTTATTGCAGGCTAAATTTTTTACTTATATTACCCCAGTTGGAGGGCTCAGCTTTCTTATCGGCTGGCTCTTTGTGTTAATTGGCGCTTTGCGTCTAAGGAAATCGGCGCTTCGCCATGAATAAAATTGCTTTATATTGCCGCCCTGGTTTTGAAAAAGAGTGCGCAGCAGAAATCACCGATAAAGCGGGTCAAAAAGAGATTTACGGTTTTGCCCGGGTAAAAGATAACAGTGGTTATGTCCTGTTTGAGTGTTATCAACATGAAGACGCCGATCGGCTTATTCGTGAGATACCATTCCGCGAATTGATTTTTGCCCGTCAAATGTTGGTCGTGGGTGAATTATTGCGGGATTTATCTCCTGAAGATCGGATAAGCCCGATTATTGGTATGTTACAGGGCGTTATGGAGCGTGCAGGTGAGTTGCGGGTTGAAGTGCCTGATACCAACGAAAGCAAAGAGTTACTGAAATTTTGCCGGAAATTCACTGTTCCGCTGCGTAATGCGATGCGTCAGGAAAAGATCTTGCTGATTAGAGAAAACGCTAATCGCCCAGTAATACACGTTTTCTTTATTGCTCCGGGTTGTTGTTATGTTGGTTATTCTTACAGTAATAATAACTCGCCATTTTATATGGGCATTCCCCGGCTGAAATTTCCTTCAGATGCACCAAGTCGCTCAACATTGAAACTGGAAGAAGCTTTTCATGTTTTCATTCCTTATGACGAATGGGAAGAGCGTTTGGCGAGTGGTTTGTATGCGGTTGATTTGGGCGCATGTCCTGGGGGCTGGACTTATCAGCTAGTGAAACGCAGTATGATGGTTCATGCTGTAGATAATGGCCCGATGTCGCAAAGTTTGATGGATACAGGGCAGGTTAAACATCACAAAGTTGATGGTTTTAAATTTGTACCTACGGCAAAAAATATTTATTGGCTGGTGTGTGATATGGTGGAAAAACCAGCGAAAGTGACTCAGCTAATGGCAGATTGGCTGGTTAATGGCTGGTGCCGGGAAGCTATTTTTAATCTTAAATTACCAATGAAAAAGCGTTATGAAGAAGTAGCGCATAATTTGCAGAAAATGCATCTGCAATTAAAAGAAAATGGTATAAATGCGCAAATTCAAGCAAAGCATCTTTATCATGACAGGGAAGAAATAACTGTTCATGTCCGCCGTATTTGGTCTGCTTATGCAGCCAACCGGGATGATTATTGATTAACTTATGTTCATCCGCATCCCGGAATAAATGCCGAAAATAAAGTTTACCAAATCGCCTCAGAATATCTGAGGCGATTTCATTTTTCAGTATTAGTTGACATTATTGTATTTTATTTCTCATTTTTATGTGAAATAAAAGTAGTGCATTAAAATGATTTATCCCATTTATTCAACAAAGAAGCTATTACACCATATTCATGGTGAGGTCATCATGATTTAATGTAATAATTAATATTGTGTGATTTTTGTCTGGTAAATGTTGATTTTTTACTTAACTTAAGGCAAATAATGAAATCAATATATCATTGTGATTTTTGATGATATATTGGTTTAATATTAAATAATTAAATGAATTAAGACTGTAAATTGTAATGAATGTTTTCTTGTTTCTTATTTGGTTGTAATCTTTATTTACCCTATAATATATATTAATTGAATGTGTATTTTATGTTTTTTTAATTATGGAATTTTATTAATATATTTTATTTCTGTTAAATAGTCGTTGTAAAAGATATTCAGATAAATATAACATTCCTTCAATTCACATTATAAAATGTTAATTATTGGTTTTTATATTCTATTTTTAATTTTATTCAATTAACTATGTTTATATCCTTCTTTGTTATTTAAAAATCATAAATATAATTTAATTGTATTGGTGGGGAACGATTAAGAATAAATAAAGCATTAATGATCCTATTATGTATGTTTTATTTATTGATTTCATAAAGTTGTTGTTACATTTATCAATAATAACATATAGGTTTTATATGGATATTGCCTAACTCAATTTACTTTCAGGTTCCCCAGAACACCTAATATTGCAAGCAGATTGAGTTTTTTATCTGGTATTTGGTCTGTTTATTTGATTGACGGTGATAATTGCTAATTATAATTATTCATAGGAATTCTATAAAATTTTTAAATTTTACTTTGTGGACAATTAAATAATAGATAATTTAGTTATAATAAAATATCAATTAGAAATTAGCGGTGTTTTTTTTGTCTTAAATAGTTATGTGATACAAAACAATCGCTTATTTGTTTTATGTTATTTTTATCACGTTTATATTAAAAAAATATGTTAATTGCTTTTTACATAATTAACTTTAGTGTTACGTTGTTGTGAAAGGGATTTTCATTGTTATTTGTATGGCCGGGAGGGCCTATTGTTCTCAGGTTTTATTGACTTGTATTTAATTAAATAAAAATTCTAAGTCCTGCATTTATGGAGAGATATATGTCTTTAAAGAAGAAAATTTCATACTCGGAACTTATCGGCTCAGCAAAGGCAAATGAGCTTCAGACACAGTTACAGGCTTATGTACCAGGTAAGGATCCTAATATTGTTGTTGAGCATGAGCCAAGTAAAAATGCTGCAAAAGAATTAATTCGAGGTGATTATCGCTGGGGGCATCAGGGCGACGATAAGTCTGAAACTTTCCAATTAACTTATAGTTTTCTGGAGAGTGAACCGGATAATATGCCTTGGCATATTGCTGGGTTTTCAGCATTTAATGAAGAACAAAGAACTGCTGCGAAACTGTCAATACAATCTTGGACTGATGTCGCTAATATTAATTTCACTGAAACAACTGATTCGGATAAGGCGCACATTACCTTTGGTTTCTTTGACGCTAGTTTGACGGGGAGCTATGCGTTTGCTTATCTTCCCAGCCCTGAATCGAAACAATCAGGAACTTGGTATAACCTGAAAAGCCGCACTTTCTCAGAAAATGATATTGGCGTAAACGGTTATGGCCGTCAGACTTTTACTCATGAAATCGGCCATACATTGGGGTTAGAGCATCCCGCTGCATATAATGCGTCTGATAAGGAAAGACCGACTTATAAGAAGAGCGCCACGTATTTTGAAGATAGCCGCGCTTATACGGTCATGAGTTATTTCGGTGAAAAAAATACCGGACAAGACTTTAAAGGTATTTATTCTTCCGCACCATTACTTAACGATATTTCTGCCATTCAGGAAGTGTATGGCGCTAATAATACAACCCGTACAGATGACACTGTATATGGTTTTAACTCCAACACTGATCGTGACTTCTTTACTGCAAAAGATGAGAACAGCAAATTGTTGTTCACTGCTTGGGATGCCGGTGGTAATGACACATTTGATTTCTCTGGTTTTACTCAGGATCAGCGCATCAACCTGAATGAAGCTTCCTTCTCGGATGTCGGTGGCCTGAAAGGAAACGTCTCTATTGCCCGTGGCGTAACGATTGAAAATGCGATTGGCGGCAGTGGTAATGACATTCTGATCGGGAACGACGCCGACAATACTCTTAAGGGCGGTGCCGGTGATGACATCATCTACGGCGGTCTGGGCGCAGATCAGCTTTGGGGCGGGGAAGGCAAAGATACCTTTGTCTACCTGAGCGCTAAAGAATCACCCCCTCTTGAGCGTGATTGGATCCATGACTTCGTTTCCGGTGAGGACAAGATTGATGTGTCGTTGTTCGATCTGGGTGAAGCAGGGAAAGGTGGCGTTAAGTTTGTCAGGGAGTTCACTGGCGCAGTCGGAGAAGCAGTGCTTCGCTATGATACGGTTAACAAGGTGAATGATTTCGCTATTAATTTGGGCGATAAATTCTCCTACGATGATTTTTGGGTAAAGATTGTCGGAGAGCCGATATTAGAGTCTGATTTTATCCTTGCATAACACAACAACACAACCGCATCTGACTGGATGCGGTTATGAGTTTGGAGGCGGAATGAGTTGTTCAGCCTGGTATCTGAAATTTGTGCTCTTTGTTTCTCTTGTATTCAGTGTTATCGGAGGAAGTATGGCAAGTAGTCTTCATCTCCCATACGCCAGTGAATTAAAAGGCGTGTGGCAACTGTCGGATGAACATCAGCAATGTGATGTCTCATTGACTGACCAACCATTACCTGAGGGGTCAATTTGGTCACTTAACGGTGATAGCGCCTGCTTGACGGATATGTTTGGCGAGGTACCTGCCGGGTGGCGGCCTACTCCTGATGGCATCACGATTACCGATGAGCAGGGCAGTGGTTTGGCTTTCTTCGCTCAGGAGTCGGATGGCTGGTTTGCCCGCTTTGCTGGTGGCCGGGAATTGATGATGAAGCCCAAAGCATAAGAAAAGTGGATAGGGCGGGAAACGTTAGCGTCAGATGGCGATTTTTTTAGAAAGATAAAAAAATATATCAAACAGTGATTAAGGAAATACTGTGAAATTACATCTCCCGAAGGATGAAATTACTGATGTCATTCGTGCCCGTAGCCGGGTGTTCTGGACTATCGGGTTGTTCACTGCCTTTATTAACCTGCTGATGTTGGTTCCATCTGTTTATATGTTGCAGGTTTATGACAGAGTGTTGCCATCGGGCAATGAAATCACTTTGCTGATGTTGACTTTGATTACTCTTGGCATGTTTACCATGATGGGTATGCTGGAATACATCCGCAGCATGATTGTCATTCGTATTGGTAGTCAGCTTGATATGAAGCTGAATAATCGTGTTTATACCGCATCTTATGAATCAAATCTGAAAAATGGCACAACAGATGCGGGTCAGATGCTCAATGATTTGGCAAATATCCGTCAGTTTTTGACCGGAAATGCCTTGTTTGCCTTCTTTGATGCCCCCTGGTTTCCAATCTATCTGCTGGTTATTTTTCTTTTTAACCCTTGGCTTGGTTTGTTGGCATTGGTAGGTGCTCTGGTATTAATTGCCCTTGCTGCGCTGAACCAATGGTTATCAAGTCAGCCTTTGTCCGAAGCAAGTCAACTCTCTCTGCGTTCAGCCAGCCTTGCCAGCACTAACTTACGTAACGCAGAAGTGATAGAAGCGTTAGGCATGTTGCCGGTGCTTCGCCGGAGATGGTTTGGGTTGCATGAACGTTTTCTGAATTTCCAGCGCATTGCCAGTGAACGGGCTTCTGTGATTAATTCAGTTACTAAAACTGTGCGTATGGCATTACAGTCGCTGATCCTCGGATTAGGGGGCTGGTTGGCGATTGGCGGGCATATCACGCCGGGAATGATGATTGCGGCTTCAATTCTGATGGGGCGTGCGCTTTCACCGATTGAACAACTTATTCAAGCCTGGAAAGGCTGGAGTGGCGCCCGTCTATCATGGCAACGGTTAACAAACCTGTTGGAACAACAACCGGAACGGAAACCGGGAATGTCATTACCCGCACCAAAAGGCAATTTGGCTGTAGATAAAGTTTCCGCCGCGCCTCCGGGAAGAAACAACAAGGTTGTTTTACAGGATGTCAGCTTTACGCTGGATGCGGGGGATGTGCTGGGATTAATTGGCCCCAGTGCTTCCGGGAAATCGACCCTTGCCAGGTTACTTGTCGGCATATGGCCTGCACAGGAAGGTGTTGTACGCCTGGATAATGCCGATATTTATCAATGGAATAAAGACGAATTGGGTTCCTCAATAGGCTATTTGCCGCAAGATATTGAGCTGTTTGGCGGCACTATTGCTGAGAACATTGCCCGTTTTAATGAAGTGGAGCCGGAAAAGGTTGTTAAGGCGGCACAGAAGGCGGGTGTTCATGAGCTGGTATTGGCTCTTGATAAGGGTTATGACACGGTTATTGGCGCCGGAGGGGTTGGGTTATCTGGTGGGCAGAAGCAGCGAATTGGTCTTGCCCGTGCGTTATATGATGAGCCGTCATTGGTGGTCTTGGATGAGCCTAATTCCAGTCTGGATGAAGCAGGGGAAAGAGCACTGAATGAGGCTATTGCCCAACTGAAAGCGCAAGGAAAAACAGTGATTGTGATTACTCACCGCATGTCATTGTTGTCACAGACAAACAAAATATTGTTGCTGGTTCAGGGAAAAATGAAGATGTTTGGTTCATCTCAGCAGGTGATAGCGGCTTTATCGCAACAAAATCAGGAACATTCTGCGGCTAAGGCAGTAGCACAGGCATCATAAGTAAATAGGCATTCAATCATAATAATATTAAATAGCTGAGACGGAGATTTCTGTCCGGGAGTGGATAATGTCTGATCAGGTTACGCCGGTAAGAGATGGAAAGGGATTGTTGCCTCTGGAAGAAAGGCATTTTTTACGACTAGGATGGTTAGTGATTGGAGTGGGGATCCTGGGGTTTCTTATTTGGGCAGCATTGGCGCCGTTGGATAAAGGGGTTGCTTCTTCAGGCGTGGTGGTGGTGGATGGCAACCGTAAAACCGTTCAGGCCCCGGCAAGCGGTATTATCAGCCAGATTAAGGTTGTTGAAGGCGAAACAATCAAAGCGGGTCAGACACTGGTTCAGCTCAGTCAGGTGCAGGCAAAAGCCCAAGTCGATGCGATTCAGGATCAACTGTATACCACGCTGGCAACGGAAGCCCGTTTATTAGCGGAACAGCATGGTGATGAGACTCTGATTTTCCCTGAGATATTACAGCAATTACAATCTGAACCCCGGGTGAAAGAGATCATCGTACTGCAAAAACAATTGTTTGCATCACGTCGTGAAATGCTGCAAAGCGACTTGGAAGGGCTGGAACAATCTGCCGAAGGCACAAATTTTCAGATTAAAGGGCTGAAATCTTCTCTTGTCAGCAAGCGAGTGCAGCAGGTGGCGCTTAAGGAACAGATAACTAATCTTAAATCTTTAGCGGATGAGGGCTATTTCCCGCGTAACCGTTATCTGGAGCTGTTGCGTGAGCAGGCTGAACTCAACAGCGGCATAGCGGAAATGGTAGGACGTGCTGGTCAGCTTGAAAAACAGTTACAGGAAACACAGCAGCGTATTATTCAGCGTAAAGCAGACTATCAGCGGGAAGTTCGCACTCAATTGGCGGAGGTGCAGGGTGCTGCCAGCGAATACAGAAATAAGCTGGATACCGCACAGTTCGAACTTACCCATACCTCAATTGTCGCGCCAGTTGATGGCACAGTTGTCGGATTAAATGTTTTTACGCAAGGTGGTGTTGTTGCTCCCGGCGAAAAACTGATGGAAATCCTGCCGGATCAGATGGCGCTTGAAGTAGAAACCCGTGTTGCGGTTAATTTGGCGGATAAAATCAGTAAAGGGATGGATGTGGATCTGATGTTCACGGCTTTTAACCAGAACCGGACGCCGAAAATTGAAGGAAAAGTGGTCATGGTTTCCGCAGACAGGTTGGTAGATCCTGCAACCAGCCAACCTTATTATCAGATGAGAGCCGTTGTTTCTCCTGAAGGGATGGAAAAACTGAAAGGGTTGGATATCAGGCCAGGGATGCCGGTTGAGGTCTTTGTCAAAACGGGTTCCCGCTCCCTGTTTAGTTATCTGTTTAAGCCATTGGTGGATCGGGCTTCAACATCGTTGATAGAGGAGTAATTATGAAATTGAATCATGCTTCTTTATCTGTGGGTTTGCTTATTCTTTTCAGCGTCAGTTTATTCTCTTTTCCTGCATGGTCGCTAAGTTTGACAGAGGCTTATGCGCTGGCATTAGAAAATGATCCTACTTTTCTTGCTGCAATAAAAGAGAAGGAGGGGGGGGCTGAGTACGAAAAAATTGGCAGAGCAGAATTGTTACCTAAAGTGATGATGTCTTATCAGAATTCACCGAAGAACTGGCAACATACGGAATATCCTGCTGGTTATGATCGCCGGGGAAATAGGATCACTGAAACCCGGGATCGCCAATATCGCAGTTATAACGCAGCGATTGTGATAACTCAGCCATTGATGGATTTTGAAATATTGGCGCGTTATAAAGCCAGTCAGGCTCACACCTTGATGAGTAATGAACGTTTTCGGGCAGATTTTCAGCAGCTGGCTGTCCGGGTCGTGAATGCTTACGTGGATGTGGCTTATGCGCAGGATCAGATTGATTTAGTCGTACGGCAGAAAATGGCTTATGAAAAACAACTGGAACTGAATAAGAAATTGTTTACTTCTGGTGAGGGGACTCGTACTGATGTGGTGGAAACACAATCCCGTTACAGTCAGTCTGTTGCAGATGAGATAGAGGCCAACGACGATTTGGATGCGGCAATCCGCAGTTTGCAACTGATTGTCGGTGTTCCTCTGCCTGTTGATTTACCGGTACAGCGATTATCGAGTAAAAAACAATTTCAGATATCGAAGTTGTCGCCTGGCCGTTATGAGGAATGGGAAAAATTGGCATTAGCTAACAATCCGGCTCTGGCTGCCTCCCGTCAGGAAGTGAAAGCGGCGTATTATGAGGTGCAACGTAACCAGGCCGGTTATTTACCCAGGCTGGAACTTTACGCCTCCCATTCTGAAAACGAATCTAGCAGTGATAATACGGTAGATCAAAAATATCGAACCGATACCATTGGCTTGCGGATGAGCATGAATATCTATAATGGTGGCGGGACGTCTGCTGCTGTGCGTCAGGCAGCGGCACAATACGGCAGAACTAAATATGATCTTGATGCTCAGGCGGGAGAAATCCTTAATGCATTACGACGCAACTATAATCAGTACCTGAATAGCGAAAAACGGATTAATGCTTATGAAATAGCCGTTGAATCAGCCAGCTTGCAGGTAGATGCGACCAGCAAAAGTGTTGCTCTCGGACAGCGGGTTAATGTGGATGTCCTGAATGCTGAGCAACAGTTATATACTGCCCGGCGTGATCTTTCTCAGGCAAAATATAACTATATTAAAGCCTGGATCGGCCTGCTTAATGAGGCCGGAGAATTAAAAGGCGAACATCTGGATAAAATAGCCGGTTATTTTCGCTAGTTTGCCGTTGTCAGCCGGAGTTGTTGCAGATTGCCAGTTAAAGCCAGATCGGTACGTAATGACGCAACTTCCCGGCTGATAAAAGCGATTTCTTTATTTGGTTCCAGCTTGTTGCGCCATTTATCGGGCTGTTGATCGAGGTTCTGGAAAAGGTTATCCAGTGTACCGGCCTGTTGCAGTAAAGTGGCTGCGGTTTTAGGGCCGATTCCCTGGATTCCAGGGATCTTACTGCTACTGATACCCGCCAGGCCCCAGTAATCAGGCAACTGCTCCGGTAAAACGCCAAATTCTTGTTGAACAAATGGCATATCCAACCAGCGTTTCTGGAAGTAGTCCCGGATACGGATATTCGGTGAAAGTAACTGGCAATAACCTTTATCGGTAGAAACAATTGTCACACTGTGACCAGAGGAAGCGATTTTTACTGACAGCGTTGCTGCCAGATCATCGGCTTCATGCCCTTGCGCGTGCCAGCAGGCAACCCCTTGTTGCTCAAATGACGCTCTGATCTGCGGCATTTCTTGTTTCAAATTATCGGGCATTGGTGAACGGCCAGCTTTATAGTCAGGCAATATTTGGTGGCGCCAGCTATTACTGCGGTCTGCTTCATCGAATACGGCAACAGCATGTGTGGGATTAGTATGTTGGATCAACTGCCTTAACGCATGTTCACAAGCGGGAATGCATGGGCTACCCTGCACAGCGTGAATACGGCGGATAAGGTTAAGGGCATCAACAATCAGAAGGTGTATCATATTAGGTCACTATTCAGCAGAGTTATGCTCCATCCGTGGAGCAGACATCATTTTTCTTGGGTAATTCTAGCGGATAATTTCGTAGCAGGGCTCGTAGGCTGTGTCACCGGGTAGTTTCATCCGGTGTTGTCCCACAAAGTTCTTCAACAGATTATCCATACGGCGCATTATTTCAGCATCACCGTGGATTTTGAATGGGCCATGTTTTTCAATCGTTTGAATACCAATCTCTTTCACGTTACCTGCAACAATCCCAGAGAAAGCACGGCGTAGCGATGCCGCCAGTTTTTCGGGTGACTGATCGGGATAGAGATTGAGATTAACCATGTTTTCATGTACTGGCTCGAATGGTTGTTGCAGATCATGGTTGATCTTTATTGACCAATTAAAGCTGTATGCATCACCGGTACTGTGTCGGTTCTCTCTCACTAATGGCATCGCTTTTTTCATTACCTGGGCAACTTCCGGCGCATTATCAATAATAATGTGATAATAGCGTCGTGCTTCTTTTCCTAATGTGTGAATAATAAATTCATCCATGACCTGGAAATAGTCCGCACTCTCCTTCGGGCCGGTCAGAATCAATGGCAGCACTTGCCCCTGATTTTCCGGGTTCATCAGAATGCCGAGCAGATAGAGTAATTCTTCTGCTGTGCCGACGCCGCCTGGGAAAATAATGATGCCGTGAGCAATGCGAACAAAAGCTTCCAGACGTTTTTCTATGTCTGGCATGATAACCAGTTCGTTCACGAGTGGGTTAGGGGGTTCGGCCGCAATGATGGAGGGTTCAGTGATACCGATAAAGCGGCTATTTTTGTAATTCTGTTGGGCATGTCCTACAGCTGCGCCTTTCATCGGTGCTTCCATTGCACCAGGGCCGCAGCCGGTACAGATGTTGAGTCCACGTAACCCAAGCTGATTACCGACTTTACGGCCATACTGATACTCTTGCTTACTAATTGAATGGCCTCCCCAACAGACGATCATATTGGGATCTTCATCGGTATGCAGCGCTCTGGCGTTACGCAGAATAGAGAATACTCTGTTGGTGATATGTGCACTATTTTCCAGATCGAGATGATGCTGTTGTGCTGAATCGGTAATCTGAGCATGAACAAACAGGATATCCCGAAGTACTGCGAATAAATTAGCTTGCAGTGAATGGATAAGTTTCCCATCAACAAATGCATCTTCTGGTGGGTTCACCAGTTCCAGTTTTACTCCGCGCTCACGGCGCAATACGTTAATATCAAAATCTGTGTATTTAGAGAGCAGCTCTTTACTATTATCGGTTTGGCTACCTGAATTGAGTACAGCCAATGAGCAATTACGGAACAGGCGATACAGATCACTTTTTGCGGTACTCTTTAGCATATCTACTTCAAGTTGAGATAATAAATCCATTGAGCCGAGTGGGTTGATATGTGTAATCAAGAATGACTCCTTATATACCTGTATGTGTTACACATCAATACCACTAAACTGAATGTATTACATTGCCTATTTCAGCTTATTTTGTACAAACGGCACTCAGAAAAGTGATTTATTGACGTGCCAGTCTGCCTGTCACTGGAATAAAGTCTTCATTATTTGTGCGCCACGGATTGATATCTAATCCTCCGCGTCGGGTATAACGCGCATAAACTGAGAGCTTTTCTGGAACACATAACTGTTGCATGCCCGACCGCAACTTGCGGCAGGCCACGGCTATTCAGCCATGACAGCTCATATAATGTCCAGATATCAGCACCGTGAAACGGTAAATTATCAGGGAAAATTTCCAGCGGTTCACGGTTCATACTGCGGGGTACCGCTTGCAATAAGCTGGCATCATATTGGTCATGATATAAAGTGGTTTTACCCAAAGTAAGTTGCTCAAGAACTTGGTGATCCTGATATAACGACATGTTATTCCTTAAAATCTGATAGTAGTCATCGCTCAAGTGTAGCAAGTTACGGTGTTTGTCAGAATTTTATTTGTTCGCCTATTTTATTAATCAGCCTTGGGGAACTCCTGTTTTTAGGTTGTTGACCAACCCATTTAAAAACATTCCCAAATACATAAGCAGAATGCCACACACCTGCTGGATTGGGGATGTCATACCATTAAGAAACGGAAAGTACTTTTATTGAGATAAAAAAGAGTATTTCCATCCTTATCGCCACTTCCTAGCATTTAATACATCGCATTCCCCATTATCAGGATTAAACAACTCGATCTTGATCACATTTAATACTATCCATTCAGACAGACGATTAATCACGCATTAGAATAGTTTGCTTATGTCACTATCAAATTATCAATATTTTCTATGGAAAGATTACCGTTTTATCACCAAAGCCAAATTAACTTAAGAAAAGAGAAAGTACGATGGATCAACGCAACACCCCGGTGGTCAGGGCCACGAGTTATCTTTTAATTTACCTGACCGCCATCTATCCCCTTCATCCGGCTATAGCCGCCGGAATAACACCGGATAATAACCAAACACAGGTACAAAATCAGGGCAATGTCCCGGTTGTCAATATCGCCACACCGAATAACGCGGGGATATCTCACAACACCTATCAAGAGTTTAACGTTGCCACTCAAGGTGCCGTACTCAATAACGCCACTCAAGCGGCCCAATCACAGCTGGCCGGGCAACTTAACGCCAACCCGAACCTAAAGGGCAAAGCAGCAGAACTGATTATCAATGAAGTCACCGGCAACGGGCGCTCTGAGCTGCAAGGTCAGCTGGAAATTGTCGGCAATAAAGCCAACGTAATGATTGCCAACCCCAACGGCATTACTTGTGACGGCTGTGGTTTTATCAATACTGCCGGTGCCACCCTGACCACCGGGAAACCCCAGTTTGACAAACAGGGGGCGCTGGAAGCATTAGAAGTTAAACAAGGCCAGATCACCATTGGCGGCAAAGGGCTGGATGGCAAGGCGACGGATTATGTCGATATCATCAGCCGGGCAACGGAGTTAAACGGGAAAATTCAGGCCAACAATCTCTCTCTGACGCAGGGCGCCAACCGCATCAACCAGAAAGACGGCACGGTTAACCCTATCGCCGGAGACGGTGCTAAACCGCAATTAGCCGTTGATACCAAAGCGCTGGGCGGCATGTATGCCAATAAAATCCGGCTGGTGGCTACCGAAGCCGGGGTGGGGGTGAATCTCACCCACCTGACCGCCACCCAGGACGATATCCGTTTGACCGCGGAGGGTAAAATTATCCTGGGGCAAGTACAAGCCGGGACAGATATCAGCATCAACAGCAAAGCCATTGAAACAACAGCACAAAGCCATGTGCAAGCGGGTCAGCATCTGACGTTAACCACCGACACACTCCACAATCAGGGCCAAATCCGGGCGGGCGGGGATGTCACCCTTAAAGCGGCCAAACTGGATAACATCAACGCAACCGGGCAAAGTCACCCGGTGATTACCGCCGGTAAAAACAACCGCATTACCGCTAATGAGATAAACAATGTTGGCGAGTTAAGCGCGGCGCAAAATCTCACCCTGACCGGCAACAATTTTTCAACGCAAGCGATAAAAGACCGTCGGGGGAATAGCCTCGGTAAACTCAGCGCGGGTGGCGATCTGACGGCGACATTTAAACAGGTATTTCGTTTTGATGTGGATAAGGACCCGTTTAAAGCGGGCAAGAAACCCACAGATCCGGCGTTAATCAGCGGGAAAAACATTGCGCTTACCGCCAATGACTTAGTTAATTCTGCGTCAATGCAGGCCGAACAAAACGTCACTATTAATGCAGAAACCGTCTATTTAGGCCGCGGGACTTTAACCGCCGGGAACCATGTCCTGCTGGATGGCCGGTCACATCTTAATATGCATGGCTACGATATTGCCGGGCGGGATGTGACCTTGCTTGCCAGCCGGGGGCTGCTCTCTCTGGTCTCCGGAGACGACGATACCCCGGAAGGCATACCGGCATTCACCACGCTTTCTGCGGATAACATGCTGCGCATTATCGCCGAGGGTCATATCAATCTTTCAAATATTCTGATCAATAAGGCGAAAAATGTCTTCCTGGCGGCCAATGGGATGATTGAAATGGCTGCCTATGCGGATTTTGATGATGAAGAGAACAGCACTGGTGGGGGGATTCGACTTGATGATGAAACTAAACAAGCCCTCATCAACCAGCGTCTACACACGCTCAGTCACCTGGAAGCGGATGAAAATATTGAGGTTCATGCGGGAAAAGTGATTGATCTGCGCACCCTGTCGTTGACGGCGGGGAAAGATATCACCCTGACCAGTGGTGATGCGCTTGATATCAGTACGGAAGACGCTTATGAATATGAAAATGGCGATAAAAAATACGCTGTCGATGAGGACGATATTGATGACGAGGAACAATCCTCCCCTCCATTTCCATTCCCGATAATAAAAAGTACCCTCACGGCCGGTAACCATTTAACCCTGAATGCCGGCGGTCAGATTGTAGATACTGACGCCACGTTGTTAGCCAAAGGGACAACGGCAATCACCCAGCACAACCCCGAATTGCACTCAGCTAAAGGGCGGTATAACTCAGTTGAAGGCAAGTATACGCCGGTGACGACGGCGCTGATTGACCGTGCGTTAAGCGGTGCGCCTCAACTGACCCTCAATCTCGCCGAAGTCGAAGGGGAAGTGCCCGGGATCCAACTGGCGGATAAACAAACGCGCATCACCTCGAAAAACAATCACCCGATTATTCACATTGCGGCCCCGAATACCCGTGGCGTTTCACATAACCGTTATCAGGCGTTTAATATCGGGACCTCAGGACTGGTATTGAATAACGCGACCCACGAGACTCAGTCTCTGCTGGCGGGGCACATTGGCGCGAATCTGAACTTCACCGGTCAACCGGCGGAACTGATTATCAATGAAGTGGTGGGTTCCCAGCTCTCCACTCTGCAAGGGCTGTTGGAAGTGGCGGGGCAAAAAGCCCCGGTTTTCATCGTCAACCCAAATGGCATGACCTGCAATGGCTGTGGCTTTGTGAATACCCCGGCGGTCACCTTATCCACCGGTAAACCGGTGTTTGATAAAGATGGCGCGTTAGCGGCTCTGGAAGTGAAAAAAGGTGCCATCACCCTGGGTGAAAAGGGACTGGATGCCACGGCGCAAGATTCTATCGATATCATCAGCCGGACCACCCAGCTTCACGGTCCACTCCGGGCGAAAAACCTGACATTGACACAAGGCCCCAATCAGGTTGATTTACAGCGTGGCGCCCTTGTCCCTATTGCAAAGGAAGGTTATACCCCCTGGAAAGCGATAGATACCGGGTCATTGGGAGGAATGTTTGCCAATAAAATCCATCTGGTGAGTACCGAGCCGGGTAAGGCGGTCAATCTGACTAATCTGACGGCAACGCAAGGCGACATCAATTTGACCGCGGAGGGTCAGGTTATTTTGGGGGATATGCAGGCCAAAACGGACATCAACATGCGCGGTAAAGGCATTGACATGGCGAAACAGAGTCATATGCAAGCCGGTCAACATCTGATATTGACAACCGATATATTGCAGAATCAGGGACGAACTCATGCCGACGGTGATGTCACCATGAAAGCGAAAGCCTTGTCTTTAGAGGGGGGAAATGTCACCGCCGGGAACCAGGTTCTGCTACAGGGAGAGAACAGTTTTACGGTGCGTGGCACGGATATCTCAGGTCTTGACATTACCTTGATTGCCAACGGTTATCATACTTCTGTTTCACCGGGTGACACGCCGGAAAGCACACCGGCATTACCGATTATTTCTGCGGTTAATACGTTGCGTATTCTGTCTGAACAGGGAATATCGCTTTCAGATACGCTAATTAACCGGGCGAAAAATATCTTTGTGGCGAGTAATGAGCAGATTGATATTAATCAGCGTTTGGCCGCGGATGAGAATATTGAGCTTCACGCGGGTGGGGGGATAAATTTAGCGGGTATTTCCCTGACCGCCGGGAAAGATATTACCCTAACGAGTGGTAACTCGCTTGATGTGGGTAACGTCACCGCCGGCAACAATTTAACCCTGATTGCCGGCAGCAATATGACGGAGACAACATTATCGGCAGAAGGGGCGACCGCAGTCGCCCAAAATAGCGCCGTGTTGCGCTTAGCTGGCGGGAGATATACCCCAGTGACTTCGGCACTGATTGATCTTGCATTAGGCAATGTCCCCCAACTGACCATCAATATTCCAGAAATAGCCGGTGGAATACCCGGGATTCAACTGGCGGATAAACGCGCGCGGATTGCCGTGAGAAATAACCTGCCTGTTATCCATATTGCGGCACCGAATTCCCGAGGTGTTTCACATAACCGTTATCAGGAATTTAATGTTGGTACTTCGGGATTGGTATTGAATAACGCTACCCATGATACGCAGTCTCTACTGGCGGGACAAATTGAGGCAAACCCTCACTTCAACGGTCAATCGGCTGAGTTGATTATTAATGAAGTGGTGGGGACTTTAGCTTCAAATCTACAGGGCCTGTTGGAAGTCGTGGGGCAAAAAGCCCCTGTCTTCATCGCTAACCCGAATGGCATAACCTGTCATGGCTGTGGCTTTATTAATACCCCGGTAGTCACCTTATCGACCGGGAAACCGGTATTTGATAAAGACGGCGCGTTAGCGGCTTTAGACGTGAAAAAAGGCACCATAACCTTTGATGGAAAGGGGCTGGATGCAACGGCACAGGATGATGTCGATATTATCAGCCGGGTTACGATACTTAACGGCAAAGTGCAGGCGAAAAACCTGACATTGACACAAGGGCCCAATTGGGTTGATTTCAAACACGGGACCCTTGTTCCGATGACAGGATACGGTTTCGCTCCTTGGAAAGCGATTGATACCGGGTTATTGGGGGGAATGTATGCCAATAAAATCCGTCTGGTGAGTACCGAGCCGGGCAAGGCTGTCAATCTGACCAACCTGAACGCAACGCAAGGTGACATTCGTTTGACCGCTGATGGAGAGATGATTTTGGGCAATATACAGGCCAAAACGGATATCACCGTTAGCAGTAAAGGCATTAAAACGGCGGAACAGAGTCATATGCAGGCAGGGAAAGATATCACGCTTGCCGCGAACACGTTGAACAACATCGGTAAGATTATCGCAGAAGGTGATATGCGGTTGTTTATCGACCGTTTATATAATCAGAATAAGGGCCTGATTCAGGCAAATAATCATCTCTGGTTGCAAAAAGATGCGAGCGGTAACTTAAGCACTGGGATTAACAACACTTCATCGACGTTGAAAACCAATAATGGTGATATCGTTATTCGCACTAAAGCATTAAATAATGCCTGGGATGCCAACGTCGCTGCGGGAATGAACGCTTATATCAATGCGACAAAGCTGGATAACAGTCAAAGCCAGTTTCATGCGAAGAAAAATCTTATCTTAACCGGTCACGACTTTAACAACGGGATGGACGGTAAACTTTCAGCCGCTCTGAATGTGGTGGCTGACTTTATTCATCAATTCAGCGGGAGCGCATTAATCTCAGCTAAAAATATTCTGCTTCATGCCGGTGATATTACCGGCATGGGGCACCTCGAGGCGGAAAATGACCTGTCCGTTATCGGCGAATGTCAAATTGATGTTAATGACAGCAAACTGGTGGCAAAGAAAAATCTGACCCTGATGGCAGGCAAAGATATCGCCGTCTATCAAGCCGGGCTGACAGGAGAAAATGTTGTGCTGCTTGCGCGTGAAGGTGACATTCGGATGGGCATTGGCGGCTTGCATATTTCAGCTGATAACCAGGTGCAGATGATCGCGGGTAACAGCCTGAATCTCCAGGGAACATTGGCGGCAAAGAAAAATCTGACCCTCATGGCAGACCACAATATCACCCTCGATCAAATCGGGCTGACAGGGGAAAATGTTGAGTTGCTCGCACGTGAAGGTGACATCCGGATAAGTGGTGACGATTCAAATATTTCGGCCAATAACCAGGTGCAGATGGTCGCCGGTAACAAACTGGAGCTCCAGGGGACATTGGCGGCAAAGAAAAATCTGACCCTGATGGCGGGCCACGATATTGCCATTAATCAAGCCGGGCTGACAGGGGAAAATGTTGTACTGCTTGCGCGTGAAGGCGACATCCGAATGGGCAGTGGCGGCGCAAGTATTTCAGCCGATAACCAGGTGCAGATGGTCGCGGGTAACAACCTGAATCTCCAGGGAACATTGGCGGCAAAGAAAAACTTGACCCTCACGGCGGGCAAAGATATCACCGCCTATGACGCCGAGCTGACAGGGGAAAATGTCGAATTGCTCGCGCGTGAAGGCGACATTCAGATGAGAGGTGACGGCGTAAGTATTTCGGCCAGTAACCAGATGCAGATGTTTGCCGGCAACGCACTGGATCTCTACGGTATTGTGTTAGATAAAGCCGATAATATGACGTTAAACGCAGGTCATAAAATTAGTGCTGACCGGGCTAAATTGACGGCAAAGAAAAACCTGACACTGACAGCGGGCAAAGGTATCACCGCCTATGACGCCGGGCTGACAGGCGAAAATGTTGCGCTGTTCGCACGTGAAGGCGACATTCAGATGAGAGGTGACAGCGCAAGTATTTCGGCCAGCAACAACGTGCACCTGTTTGCGAGTCAAGAACTGGATCTCCAGGGGATATTGTTAGATAAATCGACTCACCTGACGTTAAATGCGGGGCATAAAATTAATGCCCGCCGGGCTAAACTGGCGGCAAAGAAAAACCTGACCCTCATCGCCGGCCATGATATTGCCGCGGATCACGCTGAGTTGACAGGGGAAAATGTTGAATTACTCGTGCATGAAGGCGATATCCGGATGGGAAGGGATCAGCTTTATTCATGGTCTGGCCTGTCGGCCAAAAATCATTTACGGATTTCAGCGGGCCACGATCTGGATCTCTACGGCACCTCATTCGATCAATCACGCCATCTGACATTCAGTGCCGGTCGTAACCTGAATGCCAGCCAGAGTCAATTAAACGTGGCGGGCAATATTCATCTGTTTGCCGGCAATGACTTAATGTTGCGGCGAGCCCGTCTCAATGCCGGGCAACAAGTCACATTAAGCGCCGGTCACGATATCGATATGTCCCGTCCCCCCACGTCAGAAAGCCTGTTGCGGGTCGCCGATTTAGCGGGATCCCGCACCCAAATCACCGCGGGTGATCAGCTGCAACTCAGTGCGGGGGGTGATATCGTGGGCAGGATGGCCCGATTAACCTCAACGCAGGGGAGCGTGTTGGTTAATGCCAGTGGGGATTTCATTTTCTCCGCCCAGAAATATTCGCCTGTTAACGATGAAGATCAACACTCCCTGTATGCCACCGGCGCCATCAACGCCGCCCGCAATCTCACATTAACAGCGGCAGGTAACCTGTTGACATACGGCACAAATTTGACATCCGGCAGTGATATGCGGCTTTCCGCCGGGGGAAATGTGCGTTTTGAATCGTTGCCTGAATTTATTCGGGAAGGGAACAGTGGACGCTTTACGCAACACGCCAGTCAGTTGAAGAGTGGCGGCGCATTAACACTTCACGCTCAGGGCAGTATTCTATTCCAGGCCACGGAACTTATCGCTCAAGGCGTGATGGATATCACGGCAACAGGCGGTTTTCTCTATGCGCAAGCCATGGAGGAGGTTTACCGATGGGAAGAAGAGAAAAAAAGCTGTAACCGCGTTTTGGGCATTAAATCCTGTAAAGTTTTTGGCTCCAGGACGGAAACCCGCAGAAAAGAGCGTTCAACCAATAAAGTCACCGAATTTACCGCCGGCGGGGATATCAACCTGAGGGCAAAAGATGACGTGACCCTGGAAGCGAGCCGGATAGACACCCAGAAAAACGCGAAAATCACCAGCCAGACGGGGAAAGTGAACTTCCGGGCGATGCCCAATACCGCTTTTGAACAGACCCTCACGACGTCAAATGGTTTTTTCATCACGCACCACGATAAAGGCCACAGTGAAAAGCGCTGGGTCATCCCATCGGTGCAGGTTGGCGGAACCCTGACGGTGGAAGCGGCGGACGGCATCAGTGCGGATGTAAAGGTGAAAGCGGGGCAATTACTGGAAGACGCGTTAATGGAACTTGGTAACACCCCGGGAACCGAATGGTTGAAAAATCTGCAAGACCGCAACGATGTCCAATGGAACAGAGTTAAGGACGCTTACAGTCGTTGGGACAAAAAAAGCGCCAGCTTAAACCCTGTCGCAGGGGCTGTGATTGCGATTGCTGTTGCGGCGGTAACCGCGGGCTCTGGCCTGGCGGCCTGGGCGGGAAATAGTGCTGTGGGTGCAACCGGCGTCACCGGGGCCACGGCAAGCGCGGTTTATGGGGCGGCTTATGGCGGAATGATCGGGTTAACCTCTCAGGCGGCGGTGGCTTTAGTCGAAAATAAAGGGGATCTCACTAAGACACTGGAAACCTTAGCGCAGCGCGATTCTGTCAAATCCCTGGTGACCCAAATAGCGGTGGGTGGCGCATTAGGGGGATTGGACCATGCGATGGGATGGGGAAAACTGGCCGAGGGAAAAACCGTTGTCGATCCCCTAAAAGCGCAACTGTCTTTATTGAGTCACCCTGACTGGAACCAGGTCGCCCAGCGTATTGCGGCACAATCCGTCGTGAGTTCAACACTGGGCACGGCCATCAATGGCGGCAGATTTACGGATAATCTGCAAACCGCGTTATTAAGTAATATCGGTAACCAGATCAATGCGGAAGGAGCCGGGCTGATTGGGGATAACGGGGAAATTCTGGGTGTGCCCGGTAAAGCGATTAGCCATGCAGCGGTGTCTGCCCTGGCGGCGGAAATCGCGGGCGGTGATGCCAAAGGGGCGGCTGTGGGGGCGTTGGCTGCGGAATTAGCGGCGATAACAATGGAAAGCCGGCTATTTGAACCGTCATACAAGAATGAAGCCGAGCGGCAAATTCATAAGCTTCAGGAAGCGCTTACGGGTAATGAAACTAAGACCCAGACAGCCAAATTGATCGGAGCGTTGTCAGGTGCCCTGATTAGTCATACACCCGAAGGCGCTTACAGTGCGGCTAACAGCGCAGAGCTTGTCTATCGTAACAACATGACTGAGCATATGCTGCATCAGTTATCGGTTGATAATCAAAAAGATATCCTGGCGGCAGAGAAAGGGGATAAATCGGCGGCAGAACGCATTATTGCGCGACGGGATGCCGCGATAACGGTGACCGCAGTGGCCGCAGGCGGCTATGCGCTGGCTTATGGCGGTTATATACTGGTGGCTGGGTCGGCTGAAATGGCAGCGGCAGGGCGTATTGCACTTGAAGGGTGTAAAACTAATCCGGCTTTGTGCTTGAATAACGTGGGCATTTTTGTTGCGGATGCTATAGCGCCGGAAGCGGCTGTTGGAACTGGCGTTTTGGCTGCTGGCACGGTAAAGGTATTAGGTAACACCCAAGAAGGTGTAAAGAATTTAGCAGAAGAATTGAGTCATGCCTCAAAACCGTTGTTAAGTAATGCTAAACCTGATACCCATGCCGTAACTCGCTTGATGGAAAGTGAGAAGTTGTATGCTGGAAAGGGGATGACGACTATCATAACCCCAGAAGGTATCAGTTTCCGGATTAACCAGCCAAAGCATTTAGCGACTGTAGATGGTTTTTCTCAAAAATCAGGTATTAGTGGGGCACACAATGCTGATGCGTTTAATGCAGCTGTCAAACAATATAACGTAAAAATTGTAAGTGAAACACCTACAGGAGTGAATGGGATGACTAATATTCAATATCAAGTGCCTGCCTTTGATCGTGCAGGTAATGTAATTGGATATAAATTAGAAGTAAAAACTAAAACAGTCTATGACCCGAAAGTATTTACAGATCAAAAAATATTAGATTTAGGCCAACAAGCTGCGGCTAAAGGATATAAAGATGCGATGTCAAATTCTAAAGGAATTGCGGATGCAACTGTAAATGGAGTTACCTTTAGAATTTATGTAGACAAAATAACTGGGGAAGTTCGCAATTTTCATCCCAAATAAGGTAGATAATGAATATTAAATTATTTGAACAAATCGACTATGATTCTAATGAGATGATTACAACGTATTTTGATATTATGTATAGTGATAATCGACTTTTAGAAGCTATAGGTTATCTTATTAAAAAAATAGGATTTAGTACCGATGGAGCATATTGCCATTTTCCAGATATGAACAGTTATGATGAAGAAGATCATTTTGAAGGTGTTCAGTTTGTTGTTGGTTATCCGCCAACTGATGAAGATACAATAACAGTCAGTGAAGAAATCTGTTATCACTATGTCAGGTTGGCCTGTGAAAAGTATCTCGAGCTTCATCCAGAAGATATGGATAAGGTTAATGAGCTATTGGCAAAAATACCAATATAAAATCAATATTCCCCGGTCATGTGAATTGTACCCCAAAAGTTAGACACTAATTGATTAAGGTGCAGTTCATCCAATCGTGGGCTATATTCTTCTATTTTTATGACAACTGGTTTGTCAGCATAAAAACCGAGCTGTTCCAATGGTATGGTCGGTGCAACAGGCATCACCGGGGCCACGGCAAGCGCGGTTTATGGGGCGGCTTATGGCGGAATGGTAGGGTTAACCTCTCAGGCGGCGGTGGCTTTAGTCGAAAATAAAGGGGATCTCACTAAGACACTGGAAACCTTAGCGCAGCGCGATTCTGTCAAATCCCTGGTGACCCAAATAGCGGTGGGTGGCGCATTAGGGGGATTGGACCACGCGATGGGATGGGGAAAACTGGCCGAGGGAAAAACCGTTGTCGATCCCCTAAAAGCGCAACTGCCCTTATTGAGTCACCCTGACTGGAGCCAGGTCGCCCAGCGTATTGCGGCACAATCCGTCGTGAGTTCAACACTGGGCACAGCTATTAATGGTGGCAGCTTTACGGATAATCTGCAAACCGCGTTACTGAACAATATCGGTAACCAGATCAATGCGGAAGGGGCCGGGCTGATTGGGGATAACGGGGAAATTCTGGGTGTGCCCGGTAAAGCGATTAGCCATGCGGCGGTATCTGCCCTGGCGGCAGAAATCGCGGGCGGTGATGCTAAAGGGGCGGCTGTGGGGGCGTTGGCTGCGGAACTGGCGGCGATAACAATGGAAAGCCGGCTATTTGAACCGTCATACAAGAATGAAGCCGAGCGGCAAATTCATAAGCTTCAGGAAGCGCTTACGGGTAATGAAACTAAGACCCAGACAGCCAAATTGATCGGAGCGTTGTCAGGTGCCCTGATTAGTCATACACCCGAAGGCGCTTACAGTGCGGCTAACAGCGCAGAGCTTGTCTATCGTAACAACATGACTGAGCATATGCTGCATCAGTTATCGGTTGATAATCAAAAAGATATCCTGGCGGCAGAAAAAGGGGATAAATCGGCGGCAGAACGCATTATTGCGCGACGGGATGCCGCGATAACGGTGACCGCAGTGGCCGCAGGCGGCTATGCGCTGGCTTATGGCGGTTATATACTGGTGGCCGGATCGGCTGAAATGGCAGCGGCAGGGCGTATTGCACTTGAAGGGTGTAAAACTAATCCGGCTTTGTGCTTGAATAACGTGGGCATTTTTGTTGCGGATGCTATAGCGCCGGAAGCGGCTGTGGGCACGGGCGTTTTAGCGACCGGAGCCGTAAAAGTATTAGGTAATACCCAAGAAGGTGCGAAGAATCTGGCAGGAGAATTGAGTCATGCCTCAAAACCACTGTTAAGCAATGCTAAACCTGATACCCATGCTGTAACTCGCCTGATGGAAAATGAGAAGTTGTATGCTGGAAAGGGGACTAGTGGGGTTGTACAGGTCGAAAATAAATTAGTTCCTGATAATTTGTCTTCACAAATAGCAGAGCATAACAGCCAAATTGGAGTATTAAATCGAAAACAAGGGACTATTTCCGGTGCTCATAACCAGGACTCATTTTTAGAGTCAGTTGAAATGACTGGCGCTAAAGTAAACCTTACGATTACTGATAAAGGTTATCCTGGATTAATTGAGTATAAATATCAAATTCCTGCGATTAATAATAAGGGACAGCAGATAGGTTTTAAAGCTGAACAAACAAAAACAACCTATGTTTCTGAAATATTGTCGGATTCCAGAGTTACAAATATGTCGAATAAAGCATCTCAACAGGCTGAGAACTATTTCAAAGTAAACCCTGAACATAGACAGTATTCTGTTAAAGTTGATGGTTATTGGTTCCAAGTAACCCGAGATGCGAAAACAGGACAAATTAATAATGCATTTATTACAATGCCACCAAGAGGTTCAAAATGAATAAGGAGCAAATAAGTTGGCTGATGACCACCAAAGACTATTTATATCAGGATCATGGAAGAGATCTATATGATGTTATTTATGCCACATTATCAGAAGATAAAATGAGTTATAAATTATTTTTAAAAATGGCTAGCGAAGGCCATGGATTTTCTCCTTCTGAAGGTTTTAGTTATGCGTTAGATCAAGATTGGGATATTCCAGAAGAATTTAATGAAGTCACTTTTTTTCTAGGTGAATATGAAAGTTTATCCATATCTCCTAATCATTTTGTTCAACTAATGCAATATATTACAGACGCCTATATTCAGGCTTATCCAAATGATAAAGCATCTGTAGAATTGTATATGGAACAGCTAAGAGAACGTTATCCCTGATAATAATAATATCCCAATTTAACTTAAGTGACCCCAAAAAGTTGGACAGGTTACATTAAGCGGCTAATAATACCTGAGTCTGGAACTCCACCGGATTCAGGCCATTTAACCTTGGATGTTTTGGCCGCTGAATTAGCTGTAATAACACCGGATAAAACATTCAACAACTCAATAAAAACTCAGGCAGTAAAGCCATTCAATATAGAACAGGTGCCGTTATAACTGATTGACTGGATACATCCTATTTGGAATCCATTGATAAATGGAATCGATAAAAGACAAGATTGAGTAGTATTACTCTCCAGTTGAAAACTGCAATCCTCGGAATGGTAATCGCTTTACAGATTTATCATCTTTTTAACATAATGCAGTTTCTCTTTTTACTTGTTTTCCCTTTTGGCGATCGGTAAGCTGTTTTCTTTTCGGTGATTAGTTAGCTGACGATAAAAGAATAGGTATCCATTAATACCAGATTTTGAAAAGGTACAGAGTCACTAAAAACGGCTTATTTCCTGTTATGTTTAATGTATTCATCGAAAATGTTATCTTCCAGTTATTTTACATTTAACTTCCCTGTCATGACTATTTAAAAGAATGAAAACAGAGATATTAAAGATTTTATATAAAAGACAGCTTTAACTATAAGTGAAAACTTTAAAAGGATGTTAATTAAGTTTAATCGAAGTCCATTAACTATCACCATTAACAGCGAGTTGAAAATAAATCAGCGAGAAAAAGAATATTATCTTAAGAACCTGATGTGAATGTGATTTTTAGTCGTTTCTTTATAATAAATGGATAAAACGGTTAATCTGGCAGGATTTAAACGCTTAAAAAAGATGTTGATTATCCGAAAAAGCATAAAAGAGTATCTTTATACCATCAGACTATTTACAGGTTGATTTATGAAGATAAAATAAAGGATTATGATTTATAAAAACTGCTCATAACTGCCAGTAAAACAGTGTTAGCAAAGATAAAATCAAGTATAATCAACGTTGATTAAACGTAAAACACAATATACCATGATGATTAAACTTAATAAAAAGCAAATGTTAAAAGCAGTAAAAACAACAGCTAAAACCTTATTATATCGATTAAAATAAAAGATTAAAAAATGGACTTCAATAACAGTTTAAAACTTTTTAATTATAAAAACATCGGTAAAAGACAATTGGGATTATTAATGATTATATACCAAGTAAAAAAGTGTAAATAAGAATTTTAAATAGATTTATTAGATAATGTATTTTTAAAAATGAACCAGATTTAATAACTTTTTTAACCTGTAAATAAACTTTTTATCAGCCAGTTAAATAACCGAAAATGAAAAAATGAGTAAAAAAATACGCAAATATATTATTTAAATCACGGTCTCTTAAATCGCCCATTTAACCTTATTTTACACTGTTTTTTCCTATTCAACAGCATTGCTTTTATACGGTTTTATTTAAGTCATTAATCTTTTTATTACCTTTAATGTGAATCTACCCTGGATAATTAATTCCCCAGACTTTTTACTATTATTAATTTTATAAGATATTATGAAATTAATTTACCGATTTATCTAAACATCATTTAAATAAATATGATTGAATGGAGTTAAATGAAAATATAAAATCACATGACGAGCCTATATTAATGAAACCAAGATAAAAAGCGTAAAAAAAGATATCCTAAATATAAAATAAATCTATTTTTTAAAATTTAAACACTTTTTATTTAAATCTATGCCTTAAGCCATTAAAAGCGCGTAAAATTTTGCAGACTTTTAGTCAACCAGTCTATTTAAAAACACCGCCAAACAATCAAATCACGCTTGAAAACTGACGTCGCTACTCGCTCACCGGGCAACAAATGCGCTGGAGA
This sequence comes from Photorhabdus temperata, assembly GCF_025384845.1. Lineage (NCBI taxonomy): Bacteria > Pseudomonadati > Pseudomonadota > Gammaproteobacteria > Enterobacterales > Morganellaceae > Photorhabdus > Photorhabdus temperata. Next base: position 142,414 of record NZ_JAJAFX010000001.1, read on the forward strand.
ATAGTCAGCAAGATATCGCACGCCTGCTGGATTTGGGACACAATACCATTAAGTAACTTAAAGAGTTGTTATTGATGTATAAAAGATTACCTTCATCCTTATCACCGTTTTACAGCATTTAATATATCGCATTGCCCATTGTCAGGATTAAAGATCCAGATCTTGATCACATTTCACACTATCCATTCAGACAATAAATTAATGCCACATTAGAATAGTTTAATAATGTCATTATCAGATTGTTAATTATTGTCTATGGGAAAATTACCGTTTTATCACCGCAGCCTGACCGGGCTTATCCTGCTGGTCATCTCCGCACTGGCACCGGCGGCAATTCCTGTCAGCTCGGCGGATCAAGAAACCATCACACAACAACAAAAAGCCTTGTTGCAGCAAGCCCAACGACAGCGGGAAGCGCTGCGTCACAATATCACCGTATCCCCATCCCCCGTTTTAACGCCGGATGCAGCTGAATCTGTTTGCCACACCATTCAACAGATTGAATTTGTGGGTGCAGAAAGCCTGTCAAGGTCAGTCAAACAGAACTTGACTCACTCTTACTTATCTCATTGTTTAACTTTGCAGCAGATTAATGAGCTGGTGCGTAAAGTATCGAATGCCTATATCGAACGGGGTTATGTCACATCCCGCTCTGACCTCAGAGCGCAGGATTTATCCTCCGGTACCCTCATGATTACCGTGAATGAAGGCAAAATTGAGTCAATCAGCCTTGATGATGAAACACCATGTTCACTCAAAATGGCCTTTCCGGGCATGATTGGCAAGACACTCAATCTGCGGGATATTGAACAAGGCATGGAACGCCTGAACCGCCTGCCCTCACAACAGGTCGCCATTGATATTCAGCCAGGAAAACAACCCGGTTATTCTGCGGTTATCTTAAAACGAACCTCGACGCGCTTACCGATCAGTGCCAGCTTGGGTGCGGATAACAGTGGTCAGAAAAGTACCGGCACCGGGCAAATCAATGCCAGTGTAAACCTGGATAATCCATTACATCTCGCTGATCAGTGGTCATTGTCTGCCAGCCATAACAGTGATTTTCGCAATAACCATCAAAACCGAAGCCTCACTTCTAATGTAATGATCCCTTATGGCTACTGGCTGTTCAGTTATCAGTACGCGTGGAATGACTCTTTTCAGAATATTCCGGCTGACTCGCAGGCCTATCGCTACGAAGGCGCCAGCCAGACGCACCGGCTGGCAATAAACCGGGCGTTATACCGTGATGGCGAACAGAAGCTGGCGCTGGATCTGGGATTGACGCGCCGCCAGACGACCAATTTGCTGGCGGGAGAGAAATTATCCATCAGCAGCCCGACGTTAAGCGCTATCAACCTTGGCATTAACTACAGTTCAGTACTGGCAGGTGGCTATATCACGTTTAACCCGGCAATCAGCCACGGTTTACCGGTGTTCAGTGCGACAAAAGAGGATCCCCATTTCCCGGATGCACCACGGAGCCAATTCCGTAAATTTAGCCTGAGTGCCAGCTATTTTATGCCAGTCACGGATTCCATTTATTACCTCTCATCCCTTTACGGCCAGACCACGCCCGACAACCTTTACGCCAGCGAACGCCTCTCGCTGGGAGGACAATATTCCGTCAGGGGATTTAAAGAGCAATCTCTCACCGGCAATCGCGGCGGATATTGGCGCAATGAGCTGAACTGGCGAATTTCAGAGTTTCCTGTACTGGGTGAACTCGCCTTAACCGGTGCGCTGGATACGGGTTGGTTACGAGGAAAAGCAGGACAAATTGATGGCGGTAATGTCACCGGCACCACACTTGGTCTCTCACTAACGCACCGCCGATTCAATCAGGCGATAACTGTTGGCAAACCACTCACTTACCCTAACTACCTGAAACCGGATCACTGGGTGGTTTACTGGTCTGCATCACTGATTTTGTAACAACGCAAGACATAACTTATTGAAACAAAACATTTCCATTGCAATAAAATAAGGACTGATACATGAGTCAACGTAGCACCCCTTTAACAAGGGCCACGAGTTATCTTTTAATTTACCTGACCGTCGTTTATCCCCTTCATCCGGCTATAGCCGCCGGGATAACGCCGGATAATCACCAAACACAGGTACAAAATCAGGGTAATGTCCCGGTTGTGAATATCGCCACACCGAATGAGGCGGGGATATCCCATAACACCTATCAAGCGTTTAACGTTGCCACTCAAGGCGCCATACTCAATAACGCTACCCAAACGGCTCAATCACAACTGGCCGGGCAACTTAACGCCAACCCGAACCTGAAAGGCAAAGCAGCTGAACTGATTATTAATGAAGTCACCGGCAACGGACGCTCTGAGCTGCAAGGTCAGTTAGAAATTGTCGGCAATAAAGCCAATGTGATGATTGCCAACCCCAATGGCATTACCTGTGATGGCTGTGGTTTTATCAATACTGCCAGTGCAACCCTGACCACCGGGAAACCCCAGTTTGACAAACAGGGTGCACTGGAAGTGTTAGAAGTTAAACAAGGCTAGATTACCATTGGCGGCAAAGGGCTGGATGGCAAGGCAACGGATTATGTCGATATTATCAGCCGGGCGACGGAATTAAATGGAAAAATTCAGGCCAACACCCTGTCGCTGACGCAGGGCACCAACCGCATCAGTTTAAAAGACGGCACGGTCAACCCGCTCGCCGGAGAAGGCGCTAAACCGCAAAAGGGATATATAAAAATATTAATCGGTTAATCAGACAACCTATTTTCCAAAAGGAACCGACTTTAATAGCGTTTTCAATTGGGAATAAATTTTTCATCAGCCAGTTAAATAATTACTCATGAAAAATAGGAATAACAAAATTCGCAAATAAATGATTTAATCGAATACGAATCGGGTGATTTTTAGCGTTATTATGTAACACCGCGATATCTTAAATACGCTCGTTTAAACTTGATTTACACTGCTTTCATCCACCAATAGCATTGATTTTCTGCGGTTTGATTTAAGCTATGCCTCTTTTTATGCCTTTAATGTGATTTAACTAAAACCGTGATAAAGGACTTTTTACGATGGCGAGAATCCCTCTCTGGGGATTAACGTTTTAACTGTGTAGGTACCTTAGTCACTCGCAGTAAAGCAAAACCATCTTACCCTTTTTCTCCTACTGTCTGAAACGTTGTAGCAATCAGGTGATCGTTATTTTTGATTGCATCCAGCGTCTGGCGAATACCCTCTGCGTGGGGATCATGTTACTCATCAATAATCGCGCCACCACGTACAATGTTAGCCACAAATATTCTGGGTCAGTTTGGTGATGTGTAGATATCTATAGCCTTTAGGCAGGGGAACAGTCAGAATATTTGGTTTACAATAACATTAAGCACACCCTAACAGTTACTGGTTGAAAATAATATGATTTCTAATGTTACAGAGGCGTTGGCTGATTTTACCCGTCGTTATGTTGATTTATGGCAAAAGGAAACCGGGGCCTCACCTGCCAGCAGTGAGCTTTATGGTGTGCCATCACCTTGCATTACCCATACTGGTAATGACATGGTTTACTGGCTTCCGCAGCCTTTTCCTTCAGAAGATAAGCTGAATAGAGTTGAAGTTGCACTGGATATCCAATTACAGCCGGCGATTCATGATTTTTATACATCGCAATTGGCCGGTGATATGACGGTAATGTTTGAAGGCCAGCAGTTTAGTTTGATTCAGGTCTGGAGTGAGGATGACTTTATCCGTTTACAGGAGAACCTGATAGGGCATTTGGTGACGCAAAAGCGGCTGAAACTATCGCCAACGGCATTTATCGCTACCATGGATTCGGATATGAGTATCATTTCTCTATGTAATTTGACCGGTGAAGTGATTCTGGAGCAGTTTGGCAGTAACAAACGAATTCGTCTATTTACCGACTTAGTTGAGTTTCTTGGTGCAATCGAACCCGCCTTCATTCGGTAGTCCCGGATTTTTAACTCTGAATTTGTGAGATATCTCTTACACTTTATGTAAGAGATGTCATTGTTTACTTTGGTAAGTTTAACATCAGTTTATTATTTTTATTTTATTTCAATAGCCTATAAATAATTACAGATTTAATTTCCTTTACTGACTTACCGGTTCCATTTGTATAGCTTGTTTCATACAGCGAATTAATTCATTCTGTCTCTCGCAGGAAAGGAATCATTGCGCATAACTTCTCAAGGACAAATAGGGTGATGATGGTCAGGATGACTGATGCAATGCATAACAGGATTGTATGCAATATAAATAAAAATGATGGGTAAGGGATAACCAATTAAGGATAATCTGTCAGGGAGTGAGCAGGGAGCAAACTATTAGCCGGACTGCTATAAAAGCACAATTTAAAGGGAGCGCTGGTTCGCTCCCTTCTCTTTATTTGATTGATGGAAAAAGCAAATTTTCAGCTTAAGGGCTATCAATGATATTCTTATGAGCTTGGTAGCTTTGAATAAATATTTATCAGACTGAAAATATGAGTATTGAAGAACAAATTCTGCAAAAATTACAACTAATTGAACACGCCATGAGGGAAATTGACCTATGGCAAAGTCATCCTCCTAAAGCGGAAGTTTTCGAAAGTGTTGAACCATTTTCAATTGATACGATGCTGGCTGAAGAGTGGTTGCAGTGGGTATTAATTCCGGGAATGTATACGTTGCTGGAACAGGGCGCAAAGTTACCTGCGGCATTCGCTATCGCTCCTTATTTTGAAGAATCCTATAAAGAAGAGGCTACCGGGCGTTGTCAGCAACTGCTTGAACATCTTCGCGCATTGGATCGCTTATTTATTCAGGATAACTTCTGATATGTTGGAAGTGTTATATCAGGATGAGTATATTGTGGCGGTTAATAAACCGGCTGGTTGGTTAGTTCATCGTAGTTGGTTGGCTCGCCACGAAACACGCTTTGTTATGCAGACATTGCGTGATCAGATTGGTCAGCATGTTTTCCCTGTACATCGTCTGGACAGGCCGACATCAGGCGTATTGTTAATGGCGCTTTCCAGTGATGTTGCCCGTCAGCTTTCTCAACAGTTTGAATATCATCAGTTGCAAAAAACTTATCATGCTGTTGTGCGTGGCTATGTGCTGGAACCCGATATTATCGATTATGCCTTGGTTGAAGAGCTGGATAAAATTGCCGATAAATTTGCAGACAGTGATAAAGAGGCTCAACCCAGTGTGACTTATTACCGACCACTGGCTAAAGTAGAATGTCCGGTAGAGATTGGCCGTTATCCTACATCACGTTTTAGTCTGCTGGAACTGACGCCGAAAACAGGCCGGAAACATCAATTGAGACGGCATATGGCACATATTCGTCATCCAATTATTGGTGATACGACACATGGTGATTTACGGCAGAACAGAGGGATTATCACCCATTACCAAACCAGCCGGTTGATGCTTCATGCCAGTTTGCTTGAATTGAATCACCCTGTGACCGGTGAGAAGTTATCTCTTACGGCAAAATGGGATGCGTCGTGGCAACATTTGATGCAACAATTTGGCTGGCAAGGCATTGTTCCAGATTTGGAATATGATGAAGCGAGCAGGATGGAAAACGTTATAGATTAGGATGTTTTCAAAAAATACCTGTTTTCCTTGTCTCTTGATTGATGTCATTAATTAAGAGACAAGGCAAGGTTGAGGGGAATATTATAAATGGAAATTTTTAATACATAATCTTATTGGTTTCTACTGGCTAATGTTATTATTTTTTAGATTTAATTATTGAGCGAAAAATAGTTGATATTGCTACTGAGGAAATTAATAATATTGTGAATCCAGCGACTATTTCTTCAATTTCAGCACCTAAGTAAATAGTATAAAATAAAATAATCATAGTAATAAATATATAAACACCTGATTGCATACCCAAGGTATAAAGAGAATTTTTAGAATATAAACCCAGGTAAGAGAAAAAAACAGGTTGCATCAATGTATTAGCTAAAAATACCAGGATCGTAAATAACAAATAGAATATACCCGAGCCCATGATAATGCCAAGTAAACAGAATCCAAGGGCAAATAACTGAATGATATTACCTACTATGATTTTTTTTCTGAAAGGTACTGGTTTCATCACTTTAATGATCGCAATTGCACAAGGGAACCATATAATCAACAACATAGCATACATATGAATTGTATTAATATGTTCGAAATATTTTGTCCTGACTGCTGGCATAATCATTAAGGATAGAAAAAAGCAAACATTTATTATAACCAGACTAAGAAAGGCAAAGAAAACACCTAATTTATTTCTTATAATCATAGAGTCTTTAATATCTTGTTTTGGTTTTCTTAACGTATTATTCTTATGACTGGCAAAATAAATAATTAAAGAAATGGAATAAATAAATGCAGCAAAGAAATCTGCTGATGTACGGGAATTCAAGCTGAGGAGGGAGAAAATAGCAGGGATTAAAAATGGCAGACTTAATAATGCAAGGCTTAAAATAGAGAAATTATTATTCGTTTTATTTTCATTTCCTTCGGTTATAAGAATATTTCTTCCCATTATGACAATAAATCCACTTATTACTCCCCATAATATTCTATGCAGAGCATCCAGCCAAATAGGAATAAATATTTTTTCTCCTGAAAAGAGAATGCAATTGACAGTGGCTAATAATAAGAATAATCCAAAGAGATTATTTCTGAAAGAAATAGTATTCATTTTTTGGATGACAAAGGATATTGTTATACATCCCAGAGAGAGTCCTAATAAATAGGAAAAAACAGGAATATAAGCATTTAAAACTATGCTTCCATCTTTAAGTACGGTATCTACCCAGATCATTAGACCAGATGAGCCGGTGATGTTTGCGGCACTTAATAACACACTCAGCACGACAGCCCTATTATTAGACATGGTGATCATCATCCTTATGCAGTATTGACTTCTGTCATTCTAGTAATTTCATTCTACTATTATTTTCATTGAAATAGAGTATAAGTAATTTTTAATACCAATGAAAATATTATCAGTTAAAATTTTTCCAAAAAGTAATGTTAATATTAAATTATTATTGGCTGAATAACTGAGTTTAATACCACTTTATTTTGCTACTTAATGGTGGTTTTTATAGGGAGTTTAAGTTATCTATTTGAATTATATTTGATTTTGCATGAGTTGTTAAAGATACAATGTTGGCGATTACCTGTTACCGTTTTATGTAGAATAGCCACTGTCATTGATCAGTGCATCTGTCCGTAATTAGCCTGACAGATATATCATTAGTCATTAGTGCTGATGAGATATTGTTTACATGACAGAGGGTGCTCAACAGTGGCAACATTTGATCGGTACGACGACTTAGCTGGTAAAGTAATTATCCCTGATTTGGAAAGGGTTGAATTTTCTGTGCTTGCCAGCGAGGATAATTAATAGTTCCTTTAAAAAGAGATAATAGGCGATGGCGAAGATTGGTATTTTTGTTGGTACTGTTTACGGTAATGCCTTGGCAGTTGCAGAAGAAGCACTGCTAATTCTTGAACAACAAGGCCATGAGATAGAAGTATTTGAAGAGGGGGAGTTGGAACAGTGGCAATCCTATCTGAATCAGGTAATTTTAGTTATCACTTCAACGACTGGACAAGGGGATTTGCCTGATAATATTCAGCCGCTTTATTGTGCTTTGCGAGATGAATTAGGTTATCAGCCGGAATTACGCTACGGCGTTATCGCTTTGGGTGATGGCAGTTACGAGAATTTTTGTGGTGGTGGTCGTACTTTTGATGAGCTGTTACATGAGCAGGGAGCAATAAGAATCGGTGAGGTTCTTCTGGTGGATGCAATGGAAGAAGCTGAACCGGAAGTTTTTGCTCAGTCCTGGATCAAACAGTGGGGCGAATTAGTTGGCTAATCTTAATGCACCGCTTATACCAGGTAGGATAATAAGCGGTGTAGTTATAAGGAACTGCCATTATTTGCGGGTCAGTTTTTCCAGATCGGCTTCAATTTCGGCAATTTTATTGGCAACAACGTGTTCAAGATGGCGCAAGTCATCAAGGATTTTATGTTTCAAATCGACGTCTGCCTGATCACGTTTGCAAATTTGATCCAACTCTTCAATTACATAACGTAGGTTAGTATTGATTTCGTTGATCTCTTTGTATCCTTGCTCTGCATTGTCTGAAGCAACCGTTTTGCGTTGACGTGGATATTTGAATTTCACGCTTTTAGCAAAGAATTCTCCTTTATCTTTGCGAAAATAGATTTTCAGGATGTCGTTGTTAGCTTCCTGACGCAGACTGTAGCGGTCAATCTCTTCGGGATATGTGATCCCCAGACTCTTTAAGTTATCGTACATGGCACCACCTTAAGGGTATTTTTCCCAGTAGGTTATTAATGCGTTATTTTGAATTTGGCTCATGCTTAAACTCCTTATGTACTCTGTGTACGCTCGGGGTTGTGCACATTGCTCACGTTCAAACTACCTATATTAATAACACTTACTGAGGTCGGTAATGATGATAAAAAGCAAAAAATAGCGGACTTATTATCCGCTATTTTAAAGTTTAATCTATTGCTCTTAAGAGTTCATTAATGCCCACTTTTGCCCGTGTTTTAGCATCCACTTTTTTCACAATGACAGCACAATACAGGCTGTAGCTGCCATCTTTCGATGGAAGGTTGCCAGAAACAACGACAGAGCCGGCAGGGACTCGGCCATAATGGATTTCACCTGTTTCACGATCGTAGATTTTGGTGCTTTGACCGATATAGACGCCCATTGAAATCACAGAACCTTCTTCGACAATGACACCTTCTACGATCTCAGAACGGGCACCGATAAAGCAGTTATCTTCAATAATGGTCGGGTTGGCCTGCAATGGTTCCAGCACGCCACCGATACCGACGCCGCCGGATAAATGGACGTTTTTACCAATTTGGGCACAGGAGCCGACAGTTGCCCAGGTATCTATCATTGTTCCTTCATCAACATAGGCGCCGATGTTGACATACGAAGGCATCAGCACACAGTTGCGGGCGATAAAGGCTCCCTGGCGCGCTGCCGCAGGAGGAACCACGCGAAAACCCTCTTTTTCAAACCTCACTTGATCGTAGTCAGCGAATTTCATCGGGACTTTATCGAAATAACGGCTTTCCGCGCCATCCATGACCTGATTTTCATTAATACGGAAAGAGAGCAGTACCGCCATTTTCAGCCATTGATGAGTGACCCACTGACCGTCAATTTTCTCTGCAACCCGCAGTTTTCCACTGTCCAGCAGATTGATGACCTGAGTAACGGCATCACGTGTTTCACTGTTGACTGTTGTTGGAGTAATAGTTGCGCGATTTTCAAAAGCACTTTCGATAATGGATTTTAATTGCTGCATTACATCTGTTTCCTTGGTTATCAGCCGAATCATGGGGGGCTTGTATTCAGTTACATTTTATCCTTTGGATTTAGGGTTTCTGTCAACCTTTCTGACAATTCTTCTCTGACTTTTTTATCTAATGCTTTATGGTCCTTATCCGCCAGCACAAAAAAATCTTCGACACGTTCGCCGATCGTAGTGATGTGTGCACCATGCAGTGAAACCTCCATTTCGGTAAAAATATTGCCGACTCTGGCTAGTAGTCCTGGTTGATCCAGCGCGAATAGCTCCATATAGGTTCGCCGTTCATTGTGGGTAGGCAGGAAGATCACTTTTGTGGGTACATTGAAGTGACGCAGTTTGGTTGGCAATCTTCGTGCTTTGGGTGTTTTGGTATAAGGATCCAGAACGACCCGCAAAAGTGCGTTATGTATTATTTCGTGACGATCCGGTGCTAAAGGATGACCATTGGGTTCCAGTACCACAAAAGTGTCCATCGTCATGTCATCACGATTGGTAAATATCTGCGCGTTATGAACGCTGAGATTGCGTCTGTCCAGTTCGCCGACAACTGCCGCAAATAGGGAAGGGCGGTCCGGGCTCCAGATAAAAATCTCGGTACCGCCGCGAGTTGGCTTAGTACTGATCAGTATCAGCGGCTCTTGAGAATCATGCGCCACCAGATGGCGGGCGTGCCATGCCAGTTGCCTTGGGGTATGGCGAAGGAAATAATCTGCATGACAACGGCTCCAAAGCTGATGCAGTTTCTGCTCGTTAATATTGTCCTGGCGCAGAAGCGCAAGAGCCTGAAAGCGGTTATGGCGGATGCGCTCCCGCAAATCCGGTGTATTTCCCTGGCGTAATTGGCTCTCTGTAGAGAAATAGAGTTCCCGTAATAAGCTCTGCTTCCAACTATTCCACAGGTTGACGTTGGTTGCGCAGATATCCGCGACTGTCAGGCAAATGAGATAATGTAACCGGGTTTCATTGAGTATTTCATGGGCAAATTGTTTAATGACTTCTGGATCCTGGATATCTCTCCGTTGAGCCGTGACTGACATTAATAGATGATGACGAACCAGCCAGGTTACCAAGTCAGCTTCTCGTGAATTAAGCCCATGTTGCAGTGAAAATGCCAGCGCATCTTCAGCACCCAGTTCAGAATGATCACCATTACGCCCTTTGGCGATATCGTGAAACAGCGCAGCAAGGCGCAGGATTTCAAGCTGAGGTAAACGCGGATATAGTTCAACGCAGAGCGGATGGGCTGCACGGTTGTTCTCATCAGCAAAACTTTCCAGTTTTCTCAGCACGCGGATTGTATGCTCATCGACGGTGTATGCGTGAAACAGATCAAATTGCATCTGGCCGACAATATTGCCCCAAAGTGGTGTATAAGCGCCAAGAACACTGTGGCGGTGCATGGGGACAAATGCGCTTTCAATTGCCCTTGGGTGACGCAGGATATCCATAAAGATTTTGCGGGCTTCGGGTAATTCACACAATGGCTGATTTAAATTGCGGCGGGCATAACGGAGCTGGCGTAACGTAGTAGAATAGATGCCCTGAACGTCGGCATGTTCAGCCATGCGATAAAACATCCGCATAATCGCTGTAGGATCTTTGATAAACAGTGTCTTATCGACCAGATCAATTAATTGTCCACGTAGCTGGAATTCACTATCCAGTGGGCGGGATTTTTCACTGGTTTCCAGCGCCAGAATAGCTTCATCAAACAGTTGCAGCAGCATATTGTTGAGTTCGCTGACGCGGCGTGTCATCCGGTAGAAATCTTTCATCATCTGTTCTATCGGCTGATTACGTTCGCCTTGATAGCCCAGTAACTGAGCAATGCTGAATTGGCGATCAAACAACAGGCGATTATCATAACGATTAACGACCAGATGAAGGGCAAAGCGAATACGCCAAAGGAAGCTTTGGCACTCATTCAATTCATTACGTTCTTCCGCTGTCAGGAAGCCGAAATCGACCATTTCATCTATTGAGGTTGCTCCAAAATGGCGGCGGGCAACCCACAGCAAGGTATGGATATCCCGTAACCCTCCGGGGCTGCTTTTGATATCAGGCTCCAGATTGTAACTGGTGCTGTGATAGCGCTGGTGGCGTTCATGCTGTTCGACAATTTTGGCATCAAAGAATTCAGTGGAAGGCCAGAAACCATCACTGAAGGTATGTCGCTGTAATCGAAGAAAAAGTGCCAGCTCGCCGCAGATTAACCGTGATTCGATTAAATTTGTCGCAACAGTCAGGTCTGACAGACCTTCCAGCAAACACTCTTCGAATGTACGAACACTATGGCCTACTTCCAGCCGGATATCCCACAGCAGGGTGATAAATTGTCCAATATTCTGAGCTTGATGTTGTGTGAGAGGCTGTTCGCTGAGTATCAGCACGTCAATATCAGATAGCGGATGCAGTTCCCGGCGGCCATATCCGCCGACCGCAATCAATGAAAGTGATGAAATTTTATCAAACCCATAAACATTCCATAACTGCTTCAATAACTGATCTATGTAATCACTGCGGGCAGAAATCAAGGCTTCTGCGGAAATTCCTGCTTTAAATGCATGTTCGAGCCAAAGTTGAAATTCTTCAAGGTGTTGTTTCAACACCGGGTAGTGAAGATCATCACAGGAAAAATCAGCTGGGGAAAGTGGCGGGACAGGAGCCTGAATTGTGGCGATATCTGCTGGCATAAGTAGTATGAACTCGTAAGAAAGGCGAATCATAACGGTCAGATTACTGAGAAAATATCGTGTTGAACAGGAGATATTGCCAGAGAAAGAGATTGGAAGCCCTGTATGGTTTCAGTAAGGCTTCACAATTTAGGGTGTGACTTATTCATTAACCAGGACGGCGGAAAGAACGGGTTCCTCTTCTTTACGCAAGGTCATGATTTCACAGCCGTTATCAGTTACAACAATTGTGTGTTCATACTGAGCAGACAAACTGCGGTCTTTGGTTTTGACTGTCCAGCCATCTTTCATGGTACGGATGCGGTAATCACCGGTGTTAACCATAGGTTCAATAGTGAAAGCCATCCCTTTTTGCAGTACAACACCGCCATCATCTGCATCATAGTGCAGTACTTGAGGTTCCTCATGGAAGACTGCGCCGATGCCGTGACCACAGTATTCACGGACTACAGAAAAATTCTTGGCTTCAACAAACTGTTGAATGGCTTTACCAAGAGTACGTAAGCGAATACCTGGTTTTACCATTTTCAGTGCCAGATAGAGGCTTTCTTGAGTGATGCGGCATAGACGCTCACCCTGAATGGTTGGCTTACCGACAATAAACATTTTTGAGGTATCGCCGTGAAAGCCCTCTTTTATGACAGTTACATCAATATTAACGATGTCACCATTTTTCAGAGCCTTATCATCACTAGGGATACCGTGACAAACGACGTCATTAACAGAAATACAGACAGATTTTGGGAAACCGTGATAACCAAGACAAGCTGAAACAGCTTGTTGTTTATTGGTGATGTGATCGTGACAGATGCGATCCAATTCACCTGTTGTCACTCCGGGTTTGACGTAAGGTTCAATGATTTCCAGTACTTCCGCCGCCAGGCGGCCGGCGACGCGCATTTTTTCAATATCTTCAGAGGTTTTAATTGAGATTGCCATGAAACTTGTCCATTCAAAGCCAGCAAATCTGCTGGTTGTATGATTATCAATAGGGAAAAAATTATTGAACCAATGGTATCAGCCTACAGAATATCTGCCAATAACCGTTGGTAGCCATATTTCCCCCGTTATTTGTGTTTATTAGGAATATCCACCATAACTGCGTTTTTCTTTCCATATTGTGCTATCAGAAAATGACAACAAAAGTTGGTGTCTTAAGCCGGTTTATGATATAAAGCGCGCCGGCGTTCTGTGTATTTGTTTCTAAGGCAAAACACCAGAGGCGTTAAATATACTCACTGTGTAAATAACACACACGGGTCGGCACATACACCGGGGTGCTCTCATGCAGAACATGCAGCTAAAGAGTCGGTGTTATGGGGCTCGTGGAGGCATAACCCCAACTTAATATTTTACAGAGGTTTACAATGGCAACTGTTTCCATGCGCGATATGCTGCAAGCGGGCGTTCACTTCGGTCACCAGACTCGTTACTGGAACCCAAAAATGAAACCATTCATCTTTGGTGCTCGTAACAAAGTGCATATCATCAACCTGGAAAAAACTGTTCCAATGTTCAACGACGCGTTAGCTGAACTGAACAAAATTGCTTCACGCAAAGGTAAAATCCTGCTCGTTGGTACTAAGCGTGCTGCAAGCGAAGCGGTTAAAGAATCAGCTCTGAGCTGTGATCAATTCTTTGTTAATCACCGTTGGTTAGGCGGTATGCTGACTAACTGGAAAACCGTTCGCCAGTCCATCAAGCGTTTGAAAGATTTAGAAGCACAGTCTCAGGACGGTACTTTTGACAAACTGACCAAGAAAGAAGCGTTAATTCGTTCTCGTGAATTGGGTAAGTTAGAAAACAGCCTGGGTGGTATCAAAGATATGGGCGGCTTACCTGACGCTCTGTTTGTTATCGATGCTGAACATGAACACATTGCTATCAAAGAAGCGAACAATCTGGGTATCCCAGTATTCGCTGTTGTTGATACTAACTCTGATCCAGATGGTGTTGATTTCATCATCCCTGGTAACGATGACGCAATCCGTGCAGTAAAACTGTATTTGGGTGCTGTTGCTACCGCTGTTCGTGAAGGTCGTTCTCAAGATCTGGCTGTTCAGGCAGAAGAAAGCTTTGTAGAAGCTGAATAATAAGGCAAGCTCATTGTTGAGCCCTTATTAACCAGGTATTGAAATATATTGGTTAGGGGGCCTGTTATGGCCCCCTTTTACGTATCTGATATAAGAACTATCCATGTGGGATATTATCTTCCTGCGGGATACATCGAGGAATAAAACAAATGTCTGGAATTACCGCTGCTTTGGTAAAAGAACTGCGTGAGCGTACTGGCGCAGGTATGATGGAATGTAAAAAAGCGCTGGTTGAAGCTAATGGCGACATCGAGTTAGCCATTGACAATATGCGCAAATCAGGTCAGGCGAAAGCGGCTAAGAAAGCTGGCCGTGTTGCAGCTGAAGGTATCATCCTGGCGGAAGTGGCTGCTGATGGCAAATTCGGTGCTTTGGTTGAGTTGAACTGTGAAACTGACTTCGTTGCTAAAGATGCAGGCTTCATCGCTTTTGGTAAAGAAGTTATGGCAGCAGTATTGGCTGATAAAGTCTCTGACATTGAAATTCTGAAAGCGAAGTTCGAAGAACAACGTACTACACTGGTTGCTAAAATCGGTGAAAACATCAACATTCGTCGCGTTTCTGTATTAGAAAGTGAACAACTGGGGACTTACCTGCATGGCGCGCGTATCGGTGTTCTGGTTGCGGCTGAAGGCGCTAATGAAGAGCTGATTAAGCATGTGGCTATGCACATCGCCGCCAGCAAGCCAGAATATGTTAACCCAAGTGATGTCCCTGCTGACGTTGTTGAGCGTGAGCACCAAATCCAGCTGGATATCGCAATGCAGTCTGGTAAACCACGCGAAATCGCAGAGAAAATGGTTTCTGGCCGTATGAACAAATTCACCGGCGAGATCTCTCTGACTGGTCAGCATTTCGTGATGGACCCAAGCAAAACGGTTGGCGATCTGCTGAAAGAGAACAATGCTAAAGTGACTGACTTCATCCGTTATGAAGTTGGTGAAGGTATTGAGAAAGTTGAGGCTGACTTCGCAGCAGAAGTTGCTGCAATGAGTAAACAGTCTTAATTTCTATAAACAGAGCCGCCAAATGGCGGTTCTGTTTTATCTAATCTAAACCGTCTATTCCAGTAGGCGTTGAGTTTTTGCATCTGGTCAGAGTGGCTTGGATGTATGTAAATCCCCAATATACTTTTCTGCTTTAGGACAGAACATCATGGCAACCAATGCAAAACCCGTATATCAGCGTATCCTGCTTAAGCTCAGTGGCGAAGCCCTGCAAGGTGCAGAAGGTTTTGGTATAGATGCCAGCGTCTTAGACCGCATGGCTCAAGAGATCAAAGAACTGGTTGAGTTAGGCATACAGGTCGGTGTCGTCATTGGCGGGGGTAACCTGTTTCGTGGCGCGGGTTTGGCTGAAGCAGGAATGAACCGTGTAGTAGGCGACCACATGGGCATGTTGGCAACAGTGATGAATGGTTTGGCAATGCGGGATGCATTACACCGCGCCTATGTGAACGCCCGTCTAATGTCTGCCATTCCTTTAAATGGCGTTTGCGATAACTATAGTTGGGCAGAAGCGATTAGTTTGTTACGTCATGGTCGGGTTGTTATTTTCTCTGCGGGTACTGGCAATCCGTTCTTTACTACCGATTCGGCAGCATGTTTGCGTGGTATTGAGATTGAAGCAGATGTTGTGCTAAAAGCAACGAAAGTAGATGGTGTTTACTCTGCTGATCCGGCTAAAGTTGCGGAAGCGGTATTGTTCGATAAGCTGTCTTATCAGCAGGTATTAGAGCGTGAATTAAAAGTCATGGATTTGGCGGCATTTACTCTGGCTCGTGATCATAGCTTACCCATTCGTGTATTTAATATGAATAAACCGGGTGCGCTGCGTCGTGTGGTAATGGGTGAAAATGAAGGTACCCTGATTTTCCACGAATAATGTTCAGAGACACCAGAGAGGTTTGGCGGTATGATTAGTCGCCTGATACGTCAAATGTAATAAACATGGTCATAATGACTTATGGCTTGAAAAACAACCAGTTCCCAAGGGTTTGTAACGTGATTAATGAAATCAAAAAAGACGCACAAGACCGTATGGAAAAAAGCGTCGAAGCACTTAAAAGCCAAATCAGTAAGGTTCGTACTGGCCGTGCTTCTCCAAGTCTGTTGGATGGTATCACTGTTGAGTATTATGGTGCGCCTACACCTCTGCGTCAGATTGCTAACGTCATCGCTGAGGATGCTCGTACTCTGGCTATCACGGTATTTGATCGTACTATGACTCCGGCAATTGAAAAGGCAATCATGGCTTCTGATTTAGGTCTGAATCCTTCTTCTGCGGGTACAACAATCCGTGTTCCTTTGCCAGCATTGACAGAAGAGCGCCGTAAGGATCTGATTAAAGTGGTTCGTGGTGAAGCTGAACAAGGGCGTGTTTCTGTGCGTAATATCCGTCGTGATGCTAACGATAAAATCAAAGCTTTGCTGAAAGATAAAGAGATCAGTGAAGATGATGAGCGTCGTGCACAGGATGATATTCAGAAGTTGACCGATAATTTCATCAAAAAAGTTGATGAAGCTTTAGCCAAGAAAGAAGAAGAACTGATGGAGTTCTAATCTCTTTCATGAGATACATCAAGCGTCGCTATCGTGCGGCGCTATTTTTTATCCGGCATTTCTCTGAGGTCATGGGCATTCATAGCCAGGCAAATCAGACAAGTATCAATACACATCAAACAGAGCAATTCAGAGCATCAGTATGAAAAGGTTGACCATCCTTGGTTCCACAGGTTCCATAGGCAAAAGTACACTTGCTGTAGTTCGCAATCATCCTGATAAATTTGAAATAACGGCGCTTGCCGCCGGGAAGAATGTTCAGGTTATGGCTGAACAATGTCTGGAATTTCAGCCCCAATATGCTGCGATGGCGGATGAAGTTTCCGCAAAAGAGCTTAGACAGTTGCTTATTGAACAAGGTTGTAAGACCGAAGTACTTTTCGGCGAACAGGCTGCATGTGATCTGGCTGCTTTGAATGATGTTGATCAGGTAATGTCTGCGATTGTCGGTGTTGCGGGTTTACTGCCAACACTGGCCGCTATCCGGGCGGGTAAACAGATTTTACTTGCGAATAAAGAATCCCTGATTACCAGCGGCCGGTTTTTTATGGATGCCGTGGTGAAGCATAATGCTCAATTGCTACCCATTGACAGCGAGCATAACGCTATTTTCCAGAGTTTACCTGAGGTAATACAACAGAACCTTGGGTACGGGGATCTGAAACAACACGGGGTTGCTAATATCATTTTAACAGGTTCGGGTGGGCCTTTTCGCCATACTCCTTTGGAACAGTTGGCTTTTATGACACCGGACCAGGCTTGCGCTCACCCGAATTGGTCGATGGGGCGCAAGATTTCTGTAGATTCTGCGACAATGATGAATAAAGGCCTGGAATACATTGAGGCGTGTTGTTTGTTCAATGCATCTGCTGCGGAAATGGAAGTGGTGATCCATCCTCAATCTGTTATTCACTCGATGGTCCGTTATCAGGATGGTAGCGTTATCGCTCAATTAGGCACACCGGACATGTGTACGCCGATTGCCTATGCAATGGCATACCCAAATCGTATTACTTCTGGTGTTGAACCTCTTGATTTTTGTTCTTTAGGCACACTGACTTTTTCGAAACCAGATTATGAACGGTATCCCTGTTTGAAGCTGGCTATTGAGGCTTGCCACGAAGGTCAGGCTGCAACTACAACGCTGAATGCAGCGAATGAAGAAATCGTTAAAGTTTTTTTACAAAATGGAATCTCTTTCACAGATATTGCTATTATAAACCGGCAGGTTGTAGAAAAATTAAATTTACCGGAACCTCAGAGCATTGAAGAAGTCTTACAGATTGATAAGCTCGCAAGAGATTTAGCGATAAAGACTATCAGTTCATTTATCAGATAGTCTTGCTGATTGTCAAATGGGTATTTGTTCGCATTTTTACCTGGTGGTATAGTTTTCGTATAACTGTTGGTTGGTATAATAACAGTTCAGATTTTGGAGGGTCTTCTTTCAGATAATTAGGTTCTTACCCAAGTCGTGATACAAGACACGGCTTTTTTATGTTTGGATGCCTGAATTTGCAAGAGAATTACCCTAACCAGTAAAGGATTAATTGAGTGATATTATCCAGCGATCATCATCAGAACGATTTGTCGTCATTATTACCTAAACACGTTGCCATTATTATGGATGGTAACGGCCGTTGGGCAAAGAAACGTGGGAAATTAAGAGTCTTTGGTCATCGTGCAGGGATTAAGGCGGTACGGAGTGCGGTGAGTTTCTCTGCTAAACACAAAATTGAGTCGTTGACTCTGTACGCTTTCAGCAGTGAAAACTGGAACCGGCCGGAGCAGGAAGTCAGCTCTTTAATGGAGTTGTTTATTTTTGCACTAGATAGCGAAATCAAAAGTTTACATAAACATAATATTAGATTATCTATTATTGGTGATATCAGCCGGTTCAGTGAGCGTTTACAGGGGCGTATCTGTCGCTCGGTTAAGTTGACTGCTAATAATACTGGTCTGCAACTTAATATTGCTGCAAATTATGGTGGTCGTTGGGATATAGTTCAAAGTGTTCAGAAAATTGCCCGGCAGATTAAGGATAATTCCCTTGAACCACAGGATATTACTGAGGAATTAGTCAATAATTACATTAATCTGAACCAGCAACCTCAAGTTGATTTGGTCATCAGAACCGGTGGTGAACATCGTATCAGTAATTTTCTGTTATGGCAGATAGCTTATGCAGAATTCTATTTTACCGATATACTCTGGCCTGATTTTAATGAAACCGTTTTTGAAGGTGCAATTAATGCCTTTGCGAAAAGAGAACGCCGGTTTGGCGGAACAATACCAGACGATGCCGATGTGGGATCATAGGAGGAGCTCTTGCTGAAGTACCGCCTTATAACGGCTGTGATATTAATCCCTCTTGTGATTGCCGCTTTGTTCTTGCTGCCGCCAGCCGCTTTCGGGCTGGTTATTATCGCTGTCTCAGTCCTTGCTGCATGGGAATGGGGGCAATTCGCCAGCTTATTTAGCCAAAAGAAACGGGTTATTCTGGCTGTTCTGTTTGCTATCGGTTTATTGGCCTTACAATATACTCTGCCAGATTTCACTGATCTGATTAAACAACAGCAAATTACCTTTATCCTGTGGATGGGGATGATTTGGTGGATCGTTGCGACTCTTCTGGTGATTACCTATCCCTCTTCCGCTTTAATCTGGAAGAAATCCATGTTATTGCGCCTCTTGTTTGGCGCCCTGACATTAGTGCCGTTTTACTGTGGAATGATGGTTTTACGGACTCAGGGATATGATGACAATTCATATCACGGTGCATGGTGGTTGCTGTATGTCATGTTATTGGTATGGGGAGCTGATTCTGGTGCTTATCTATTCGGACGTACTTTAGGTAAACACAAAATGGCGCCAAAAGTCTCGCCAGGGAAAACGCTGGAAGGATTAGTGGGTGGTTTAATAACTGCGGCTATTATTTCATGGTTATTTGCTAAATATGCTCCAGTACCAGTAATGCCTGAAAAACTCATGTTGTGTTCTGCCATTGTCGTTATCGCTTCTGTATTTGGTGATTTGACTGAGAGTATGTTCAAACGTGAATCTGGTATTAAAGACAGCAGTCAGTTAATTCCGGGACATGGCGGTGTGATGGATCGTATCGATAGCCTGACTGCGGCGATCCCTGTCTTTGCCGGCCTGATATTGCTGGTATTTTGATTTCTCTGTTTGACGGCGTTTAAAGGAATATGATGGGAATTCTCTGGAATCTGGCGGCTTTTATTATTGCGCTGGGTATATTGATCACTGTGCATGAGTTCGGTCATTTTTGGGTGGCCAGAAAGTGTGGTATTCATGTTGAACGTTTTTCCATTGGTTTTGGTAAAGCGCTGTGGCGGCGTACGGATCGTCAGGGAACTGAATATGTCATAGCCCTTATTCCACTGGGGGGCTATGTGAAAATGCTTGATGAGCGTGTTTCACCTGTTTCTCCTGAACACCGTCATATGGCATTCAATAATAAAACTATTGGTCAGCGTGCTGCGGTTGTCAGTGCCGGGCCAATTGCTAACTTTTTACTAGCGGTTGTGGTTTATTGGTTGGTGTTTATTATTGGTGTGCCGGCAATACGCCCTGTCGTTGCAGATATCAAACCAGATTCTATTGCTGCGCAAGCAAATATTTCATCAGGAATGGAACTAAAATCTGTAGATGGTATCGAAACGCCTGACTGGAATTCAGTTCGTTTTGCTCTGATAGGTAAGATAGGTGATGAGAACATGACTGTTCAGGTCATACCTCCAGGTTCATCGCATCCGGTAGAGAAAATTCTGGATTTGCGGCAATGGCGCTTTAACCCCGATAAACAGGATCCCGTGTTGTCATTGGGGATTATGCCTGTCAGCCCGCGTTTGGATTCTCTGCTGGAGAATGTGGCTCCAGGTACCGCAGCGGAAAAGGCCGGTTTACAAAAGGGGGATAGGATAGTTAAAGTCAATGGTCAGGAAATAGATGCCTGGCATACTTTTACATCCTTTGTCAGTAATAATCCGAATGTCCCACTGGAACTTTCAGTGGATAGGGCTGGTCATATTATTTCTCTTTCTATAACGCCGGAAGTAAGACAGCAAGCCAGGGGTAAGGAAGTTGGCTTTGCCGGTGTGGAACTGCGGATTATTCCATTAGCAGACGAATATAAAATGGTTCAGCAATACGGGCCTTTCTCTGCCATTTATCAGGCAGGAGACAAGACCTGGCAGCTGATGCGGCTAACTGTCAATATGATGGGTAAGCTAATCGTTGGTGATGTGAAAGTTAACAACTTGAGTGGGCCTATCTCTATTGCCAAAGGGGCAGGGGTGTCGGCTGATTCAGGCTTGGTGTATTATTTGATGTTTTTGGCGCTAATAAGTGTCAATCTTGGGATCATTAACTTGGTTCCATTACCTGTGTTAGATGGTGGACACTTGCTCTTCTTGATTATCGAAAAGATAAAAGGTGGGCCGGTTTCCGAGCGTGTACAAGACTTCAGCTATCGCATCGGTGCCATAGTATTGGTGTTATTGATGGGGCTTGCACTTTTCAATGATTTCTCCCGCTTCTAAAGCGGAAGACTGGTTAGGAAGACGCATTACAACGATGGCGATGAAAAAGTTACTCATAGCGTCGCTGCTGTTTGGCAGCGCCACTGCGTACGGTGCAGACGGGTTCGTAGTTCGGGACATTCACTTTGAAGGTCTTCAACGCGTTGCCGTAGGTGCAGCATTACTGAACATGCCAGTTCGCGTAGGTGATACGGTCAGCGATGAAGATATCGGTCGTACCATTCATGCACTATTTGCTACTGGTAACTTTGAAGACGTTCGTGTCCTGCGTGATGGCAATACACTTATTGTTCAGGTAAAAGAACGGCCGACTATTGCCAGCATTACTTTCTCCGGCAATAAATCGGTGAAAGATGACATGCTGAAGCAGAACCTTGAGGCATCTCGTGTTCGGGTCGGTGAAGCACTTGACCGCACTATGTTGTCCAATATCGAAAAAGGGTTGGAGGATTTCTATTACAGTGTGGGTAAATACAACGCCAGTGTAAAAGCGGTTGTTACGCCACTGCCACGCAATCGTGTCGATTTAAAACTGGTTTTCGCTGAAGGTGTTTCGGCAAAAATTCAGCAGATTAACATCGTAGGTAACAAATCATTTTCTTCTGATGAGTTATTGAATCGTTTCCAACTCAGAGATGATGTGCCGTGGTGGAATCTGACTGCTGATCAGAAATATCAGAAACAAAAACTGGCTGGTGACCTTGAAGTGTTGCGCAGTTTTTATCTTGATCGCGGTTATGCCCGTTTTAACATTGATTCGACTCAGGTCAGTTTGACGCCGGATAAAAAAGGTATTTATGTCACGTTGAATATTACGGAGGGGGATCAATACAAAATATCTGGTATTGACCTGAACGGTAATATGGCGGGCTATCAGTCAGAAATCACTAAATTGGCTAACATTGAGCCTGGTTCTCTGTATAACGGGACTCAGGTGACTAAAATGGAAAGTGAAATCAAAAATTTGCTTGGCCGTTATGGTTATGCTTACCCACGGGTGATGACTCAACCTGAAATCAATGATCAGGACAAAACAGTAAAACTGCATGTCAACATTGATGCAGGTAACCGTTTCTATGTTCGTAAAATCCGTTTCTCCGGTAATGACACCAGTAAAGATTCCGTTTTGCGTCGTGAAATGCGCCAGATGGAAGGCGCATGGCTGGGGAGTGATCTGGTTGAATTGGGTAAAGAACGGCTTAACCGCTTGGGTTATTTCGAAACTGTAGATGTTGAAACTCAGCGTATACCCGGCAGCCCTGATCAGGTAGATATCGTTTATAAAGTTAAAGAGCGTAATACTGGTTCTCTGAACTTTGGGATTGGTTTCGGTACTGAGAGCGGCGTCAGTTTCCAGATTGGCGCTCAGCAGGATAACTGGTTGGGAACAGGTAACTCTGTTGGGGTTAATGCCAGTAAGAATGACTACTCAACCTATGCAGAAGTCTCTTTCACTGATCCTTATTTTACGGTTAATGGGGTGAGTCTCGGTGGTCGGGTATTCTATAACGATTTCAGAGCTGATGATGCTGATTTGTCCGGTTATACCAACCAAAGCTATGGTATAGATGGTTTCCTTGGTTTCCCGATTAATGAAAATAACTCCTTACGTTTTGGGTTGGGCTATATTCATAACTCTCTATCCGAGATGCTCCCTCAGGCAGCAATGTGGCGTTATCTGAAGTCTATGGGTGAGAATCCAAATCTTGAAAGTAAAGCAGACTTTAAAGCGGATGATTTCTCTCTGAATCTAGGTTGGACGTACAACAACCTTGACCGTGGTTTCTTCCCAACATCGGGTGTGAAATCGACTCTGAACGGCAAAGTGACCATCCCTGGTTCGGATAACGAATTCTATAAAGTGACTTTTGATACGTCTGCGTACTACCCAATTAATGATGCGCGTACTTGGGTGATTTTGGGCCGCGGTCGTTTAGGCTATGGTGATGGGGTCGGTGGTAAAGAGTTACCATTCTATGAAAACTTCTATGCAGGTGGCGCCAGTACCGTTCGTGGTTTCCGTTCCAACAATATCGGTCCTAAGGCTATTTACTTGAATAAGGACGGGAGTCCTAAGGAAAATAGTCCATCCCGTGATGCTGTGGGGGGGAACGCAATGGCAGTCGCCAGCCTTGAGTTGATCACACCAACGCCATTCCTTGATGGTAAATACTCGAATTCTGTCCGAACTTCATTCTTTATTGATTCAGGTACAGTTTGGGATACTGACTGGAGTGATTCTGCTGTAATGAAAGCCAAAGGTATACCTGATTACAGTAAACCAGGTAATATCCGTGTTTCAGCGGGTATTGCATTGCAATGGATATCTCCTTTGGGGCCGCTGGTGTTCTCTTATGCTAAGCCGATCAAAGACTACGAAGGTGATAGATCAGAACAATTCCAATTTAATATTGGCAAAACCTGGTGATAATGCGTTTTTATCTTATTATTGATAAAACAGATTATTGATAAAGCAAGCTTTGAAATCATTGGTTTCAGGGCATTAACAAAGTTTTCCAACATGTTACAGATAGCGTGGTTTAAGGAGTTTATAGTGAAGAAATTGTTGTGTGCAGCAAGCCTTGGTATTGCATTAGCTTTCTCTGCTGGTGCTCAGGCAGCAGACAAAATTGCCGTTGTAAATGTCGGTGAGATTTTCCAGCAGTTGCCTGCCCGTGAAGCTGTTGCGAAACAGTTGGAAAATGAGTTCAAAAGCCGCGCATCTGAACTGCAAAGAATGGAAGCTGATTTGCAGACCAAAATTCAGAAATTACAGCGTGATGGCTCTACCATGAAATCCAGCGAGCGCGCTAATCTGGAAAAAGACGTTATGGCTAAACGTGGAGAATTCGGCAAAAAAGCTCAGGCTTTTGAGCAAGATAATCGTCGTCGCCAAATGGAAGAACGCAATAAAATTCTGAGCCGTATCCAGGACGCAATCAAAGTAGTTGCAGGTAAAGAAGGCTATGACGTTGTGGTTGATGCGAATGCTGTTGCTTATTCAGTATCTGGCAAAGACATTACGGCAAGTGTATTGAAACAGGTTAAATAATAGATGTCTTCAATTCGATTGGCTGATTTAGCTCAGCAGTTGAATGCACAATTACATGGTGATGGCGACGTGGTCATCACCAGTATTGCCCCAATGCATTCGGCCAATAACGAACAGATCACTTTTTTGTCTGACAGCCGTTACCGTGAACGTTTAGGTGAATGTCAGGCTGCCGCTGTCGTTCTCCGCGAGTCAGATCTTCCTTATTGTAATGTTCCGGCATTGGTTGTTGCCAATCCTTATCTGGCCTATGCCTATATGGCTCAGATTATGGATACAACACCGGTTCCCGCACAGGATATTCACCCTTCTGCGGTGATTTCACCTCAGGCAACTCTGGGTAAAAATGTTTCCGTTGGCGCTAATGCTGTTATCGAATCCGATGTTGTTCTTGGTGACAATGTTGTGATTGGTGCTGGTTGCTTTATTGGCAAAAATACACATATTGGCGCGGGAAGCCGCTTTTGGGCAAATGTCTCTGTTTACCATAATGTTGAAATTGGTGAGCAGTGTTTGATTCAGTCAGGGGCTGTTATCGGATCTGATGGCTTTGGCTATGCGAATGATCGCGGTAATTGGGTTAAAATCCCTCAATTAGGTTCAGTCATTATTGGTGACCGGGTTGAGATTGGCGCCTGCACAACTATCGATCGGGGTGCTCTGGACAATACCATTATCGGTAATGGCGTCATTATCGATAACCAGTGTCAGATTGCCCATAATGTTATCATTGGTGATAACACAGCAGTTGCTGGCGGTGTGATCATGGCCGGTAGTCTGAAAATTGGTCGTTATTGTATGATTGGTGGCGCCAGTGTCATTAATGGACATATGGAAATCTGTGATAAGGTAACAGTCACGGGGATGAGTATGGTGATGCGCCCAATCACTGAACCTGGTGTATACTCCTCTGGCATTCCGTCACAACCAAATAAAGTTTGGCGTAAGACAGCAGCTTTAGTCATGAATATCAATGAAATGAATAAACGCCTTAAGTCACTGGAGAGTAAGCTGGAAGGCAAAAACGAGTAATTGCACTATATTTTTGGTTGTGTCTTATTTTTGCGGCCTGCCTGGAAACTCTGGATTTGGGGTTTAAGCGGGCCGTGTCGTTAATATAATTAGTCCTTTTTAGACAGGAAGAGTATTTAGATGAGTGATAATCATACTCTGCACATTGAAGAAATTTTAGATCTGCTTCCGCATCGTTATCCGTTTTTATTGGTGGATCGCGTTCTTGATTTTGAGGAAGGTAAATCCCTACGTGCAGTTAAAAATGTATCTTTTAACGAACCCTTCTTTCAGGGGCATTTCCCAGGCAAACCTATCTTCCCTGGTGTTCTGATCCTTGAAGCTATGGCACAGGCCACCGGAATTCTGGCATTTAAGAGTGTGGGTAAACTGGAGCCAAATGAACTCTATTATTTTGCCGCTATCGATGGCGCCCGTTTTAAACGCCCGGTAGTGCCTGGGGATCAAATGATTTTAGAAGTTGAATTTATTAAAGAGCGTCGAGGGGTTGCTCGTTGTAGAGGCGTAGCAAAAGTCGATGGAGAAGTGGTTTGCGAGGCAGAAATGATGTGCGCTCGCCGTCGTGAGGTCTAGTCTATGATTGATGAAACCGCTTATATACATCCTAGCGCTATTGTAGAAGATGGCGCGGTTATTGGCGCCAATGTTCGTATTGGCCCATTTTGTTGCATTGGTTCTCAGGTTGAAATTGGCGAAGGTACAGAGCTGAAATCTCATGTTGTTGTCAATGGAATAACTAAAATCGGCCGTGATAATCAGATTTTTCAGTTTGCCTCGGTTGGGGAAATGAATCAGGACCTGAAATATCACGGTGAACCAACCAGAGTTGAAATTGGTGATCGTAACCGTATCCGCGAAAGTGTGACCATTCATCGTGGAACTGAGCAAGGTGGTAGTTTAACGAAAATCGGCAATGATAATTTGTTGATGATTAATGCTCATATCGCTCATGACTGTATTATCGGTGATCGTTGTGTCATTGCTAATAATGGTACTTTGGGAGGGCATGTTATTCTGGGGGATTATGTCATCATCGGTGGTATGAGCGCGATTCATCAGTTTTGTCAGATTGGCTCTCATGCTATGGTGGGTGGTTGCTCCGGTGTGGTACAGGATATTCCTCCATATGTTATTGCTCAGGGTAATCATGCAACACCTTTTGGCATTAATATTGAAGGCTTGAAACGTCGTGGCTTTGATAAAGATTCATTACATTTAATTAGAAATGCATACAAGTTATTGTATCGTAACGGGAAAACTTTAGAAGAAGCACAGCGGGAAATTGCTAAGTTGGCTGAAGAGAATCAGCATGTAAAAATCTTCAGCGATTTTCTGGCAAATTCTACCCGTGGCATTATCCGTTAAGTAGATGAAGGATACTCCTTTGGCTACCATTTCTTCTATTGATAGTCTGCACCCGCTGACGATTGGATTAGTCGCCGGAGAAACCTCCGGTGATATCCTTGGAGCAGGTTTAATCCGTGCATTAAAAGCCAAAATACCCAATGCCCGTTTTGTTGGTGTTGCGGGTCCTCTTATGCAGGCTGAAGGTTGTGAAGCCTGGTATGAGATGGAAGAGCTGGCTGTAATGGGGGTTGTCGAAGTTCTTGAACGTCTTCCTCGTTTGCTGAAAATCCGTAAGGATCTGACAACCCGTTTCACAGAACTGAAACCTGATGTGTTTGTGGGCATTGATGCGCCGGATTTCAATATTACCTTGGAAGGGCGGTTAAAACAGCAGGGCATCCGTACTATTCATTATGTCAGCCCGTCGGTATGGGCCTGGCGTCAAAAGCGCGTTTTCAAAATTGGTAAAGCCACCGAGATGGTTCTAGCCTTCTTACCTTTTGAAAAAGCGTTTTACGATAAGTTTAATGTCCCTTGCCGGTTTATTGGGCATACAATGGCGGATGCTATGCCGTTACAGCCGGATAAAGCGGCAGCACGTGAGCTATTAGGTATCCCGCAAGAGGCCATTTGCCTGGCTTTGTTGCCAGGGAGCCGCCATTCTGAAGTTGAGATGCTGGGTGCTGATTTTCTAAAAACTGCTCAGTTATTGCGGCAAAAGATGCCAGATTTACATGTATTTGTGCCGTTAGTGAATGCTAAACGGCGTGAACAATTCGAGCGAATCAAACAGGAAACTACGCCAGATCTGAATGTCCACCTTGTGGATGGCAAAGCGCGTGAAATTATGATCGCAAGTGATGCTGCACTTTTGGCATCTGGCACGGCTGCTCTGGAATGTATGCTGGCAAAATGCCCGATGGTCGTGGGTTACCGGATGAAGCCCTTTACTTTCTGGCTGGCTAAACGTCTTGTAAAAACACCTTATGTTTCATTGCCGAACTTGCTATCCGGTAAAGAGCTGGTTAAAGAATTATTGCAGGAAAAGTGTCAGCCGCAGAAACTTGCAGATGAATTGTTGTCATTACTGCAAGGTAGTGAAAGAGTTGAAGCATTGAAACAGACATTTTTACATCTGCATGAAAGCATCCGCTGTAATGCTGATGAACAAGCTGCACAAGCTGTACTGGAATTAGCAGGAAAATGATGGAATTTATATATCCTCAGGCAAATCTTATTGCCGGAGTTGATGAAGTTGGCCGAGGCCCATTAGTCGGTGCAGTTGTGACCGCCGCTGTTATTTTAGATCCGTCCAGGCCAATCGCCGGGCTGGCTGATTCTAAAAAACTCAGTGAGAAACGCCGTGAAGCATTGTATCTGGAGATTACAGAAAAAGCGTTGTGTTGGAGCCTGGGGCGCGCAGAGCCAGAAGAAATTGATCAACTGAATATCTTGCACGCAACGATGCTTGCGATGCAAAGGGCTGTGGCTGGCTTGTCTATTTCGCCTGAATATGTGCTGATTGATGGTAATCGTTGCCCTAAATTGTCAATGCCTGCGCAAGCGGTGATAAAAGGTGATGGGCTGGTTGCTGAAATCAGTGCGGCTTCTATCGTGGCGAAAGTGACTAGAGATCGGGAAATGGCTGAACTTGACCAATTATTTCCTGAATATGGATTTGCTAAACATAAAGGCTATCCAACGGCATTTCATTTAGAAAAGCTGGCTCTGTTGGGAGCGACAAAACATCATCGTAAAAGCTTTGCGCCGGTTAAAAGAGCAATTGGCCGTTAAGTTAACTTGTTGACTGAATACAGCTATTCTTCAAATCAATATCATCTGGACAAACACATGGCCGAACCCCGTTTTGTACACTTACGTGTCCACAGCGACTATTCAATGATTGATGGCTTAGCCAAAACCAGCCCTTTAGTGAAAAAGGTTGCTCAATTAGGTATGCCAGCTTTTGCAATCACTGATTTTACTAACCTGTGTGGGCTGGTGAGATTTTACGGCAGTGCTCATGGGGCGGGAATAAAACCGATTATTGGTGCTGATTTCTATATGGAAAGCGAGTTGCTCGGTGATGAGTACGCTAACCTGACCATTCTTGCGCGCAATAATACTGGCTATCATAACCTGACGTTACTGATATCAGAGGCTTATCAGAAGGGGTATGGTGCTGTTGGCCCGACAATTAAACAGGAATGGCTGATAAACCATAAAGAAGGGTTGATCCTGCTCTCTGGTGGTCGTATGGGTGATGTTGGCAAATTCCTGTTACGTGGTAATCAGGTTATGGTAGACCAATGCCTTGAGTTTTATCAGGAGCATTTCCCCGATTGTTATTATCTGGAGCTAATCCGTACTGGCCGTGCAGATGAAGAAAGTTATCTTCATGCAGCGGTTGCACTGGCGACAGAAAAGAACTTGCCTGTTGTTGCGACTAATGATGTGTGTTTCATCGACAGTGAAGATTTTGATGCTCATGAGATCCGCGTGGCGATTCATGATGGCTATACATTAGCTGATCCAAAACGCCCGAAAAATTACAGTCCTCAGCAATATCTGCGTAGTGAACAGGAGATGTGTGAACTATTCGCTGATATTCCCGAAGCGCTGGAAAACAGTGTAGAAATTGCTAAGCGTTGTAATGTCACTATCCGCCTTGGTGAGTATTTCCTGCCGCAATTCCCGACGGGAGAAATGAGCACTGAAGATTATCTGGTCGATAGATCTAAACAAGGGTTAGAAGAGCGTTTAGCATTTCTCTACCCGGATCCTGAAGTACGGGCAGAAAAGCGTCCTGAATATGATGAGCGACTTGATGTTGAACTTCGGGTCATCAACCAGATGGGATTCCCTGGCTACTTCCTGATCGTGATGGAATTTATTCAATGGTCGAAAGACAATGGTGTTCCTGTTGGCCCAGGGCGTGGTTCTGGTGCCGGTTCTTTGGTGGCTTATGCTCTGAAAATAACTGATCTCGATCCTTTGGCGTTCGACCTGCTGTTTGAGCGGTTCCTTAATCCTGAACGTGTTTCCATGCCCGATTTTGACGTCGATTTCTGTATGGAAAAACGTGATCTGGTGATTGATCATGTGGCTGATATATATGGTCGTGATGCCGTATCTCAGATAATCACATTCGGTACGATGGCAGCGAAAGCCGTCATTCGGGATGTTGGCCGCGTGCTGGGGCATCCATACGGGTTTGTTGACAGAATTTCCAAATTGATACCGCTTGATCCCGGTATGACACTGGAAAAGGCATTTATCGCAGAGCCACAACTTCCTGAAATCTATGAGGCGGATGAAGAAGTTAAAGCGCTGATAGATATGGCGCGTAAACTGGAGGGTGTTACCCGTAACGCAGGGAAACACGCCGGAGGGGTCGTTATCGCCCCAACTAAGATCACAGATTTTGCACCTCTCTACTGTGACCCGGAAGGTTTGAACCCGGTTACTCAGTTTGATAAAAACGATGTGGAATATGCTGGGTTGGTGAAATTCGATTTCCTCGGACTGAGGACGTTGACTATCATCAATTGGGCGTTGGAAATGATCAACGCACGCAGAGCGAAGAAAGATCTGGACCCAATTGATATTGCAGCGATTCCGCTGAACGACGCCAAGAGCTTCGATATGCTGCAACGCGCTGAAACAACAGCGGTATTCCAGCTCGAATCCCGTGGTATGAAGGATCTTATCAAACGTCTGCGTCCTGACTGCTTCGAAGACATGATTGCGCTTGTGGCGCTGTTTCGTCCAGGCCCTTTGCAATCAGGCATGGTGGACAACTTCATTGACCGCAAACATGGTCGGGAAGAGATTTCATACCCAGATGTACAATGGCAGCACGAATCTTTACAACCTGTTTTGGAGCCAACCTACGGCATTATCCTTTATCAGGAACAAGTGATGCAGATTGCTCAGGTGCTGGCGGGATATACTCTCGGTGGCGCAGATATGCTCCGACGGGCAATGGGCAAGAAAAAGCCGGAGGAGATGGCGGAGCAGCGCTCTGTATTTGAGGATGGAGCCAAAAAACTCGGCATTGATGGCGAACTATCAATGAAAATCTTTGACCTGGTAGAGAAATTTGCTGGTTATGGATTTAACAAATCTCACTCCGCTGCGTATGCATTGGTCTCTTATCAGACTTTATGGTTGAAAGCACATTATCCGGCTGAATTTATGGCTGCGGTAATGACTGCTGATATGGATAATACAGAAAAAGTCGTTGGGCTGATTGATGAATGCTGGCGCATGGGGCTGAAAATATTACCACCTGATATTAATAGCGGCCTGTACCATTTCCATGTTAATGATGACGGGGAGATCGTATATGGTATCGGAGCAATTAAAGGGGTAGGTGAGGGGCCGATTGAAGCGATCATCGAAGCTCGTCAGAAAGGCGGCTATTTTAGAGAACTGTTTGATTTATGTGCCCGCGTTGACACTAAGAAATTAAATCGTCGGGTGATGGAAAAGCTGATCATGTCAGGGGCGTTTGACCGCCTGGGGCCGCACCGTGCGGCACTGATGTCTTCTCTGGAAGATGCCCTGAAAGCGGCAGATCAACACGCTAAAGCAGAAGCCATTGGTCAGACTGATATGTTTGGTGTATTAGCTGAAGCGCCGGAAGAAGTTGAGCGCTCTTATGCCAATATTTCTCAATGGCCGGAACAGGTTGTTCTTGATGGTGAACGGGAAACGTTGGGGCTCTATTTAACTGGGCACCCGATCACACGTTATTTAAAAGAAATTGAGCGCTATACTAATGGATTACGGTTAAAAGATGTGAATCCGACACCGCGTGGTCAAGTAACGACTGTGATAGGTTTGGTGCTGGCGTCCAAAGTGATTATAACCAAACGGGGTAACCGGATTGGTCTTTGTACATTGGATGATCGTTCAGGACGTCTGGAAGTCATGCTATTTTCCGATGCCCTGGAGAAATACCGGCATTTGTTGGAGCAGGACCGGATATTGATAGCTACGGGGCAGGTCAGCTTTGATGACTTCAACGGTGGTCTTAAAATGACAGCCCGTGAATTAATGGATATTAGTGAAGCGCGTGAAAAATATGCGCGTGGGCTTGCTATCTCGCTGTTAGACCGGCAAATTGATGATCAATTGTTGAATCGTCTTCGTGGTGCCTTGGAACCACATCGTTCTGGAACAATACCGGTTCATCTTTATTACCAAAGG
The DNA here is from genome assembly GCF_025384845.1 of Photorhabdus temperata. Taxonomy (NCBI): domain Bacteria; kingdom Pseudomonadati; phylum Pseudomonadota; class Gammaproteobacteria; order Enterobacterales; family Morganellaceae; genus Photorhabdus; species Photorhabdus temperata. Next base: position 174,344 of record NZ_JAJAFX010000001.1, read on the forward strand.
GAAGACGCCCGCGCCCGTTTAAGATTTGGCGCGACGTGGAGGGTAACGCCAACGGATAACCTCCTGACAGATTTGCGAACTCTGCTGGGTAATGAGCAGGTAGAATTAGAATTTGACTAAAAGTAGGAATGTTATGAGTCTGAATTTTCTTGAATTTGAACAGCCGATTGCCGAGCTGGAAGCGAAAATTGATTCGCTGACCGCAGTTAGCCGTCAAGATGAAAAATTAGATATAAATCTGGATGAAGAAGTACAACGTTTGCGGGAAAAAAGTCTGGAATTGACTCGCAAAATCTTTTCAGATTTAGGTGCTTGGCAAATTGCCCAACTTGCCCGTCATCCACGCCGTCCTTATACATTGGACTATATTCAGCATATTTTTACTGATTTTGAAGAGCTGGCGGGTGATCGCGCTTACGCTGATGATAAAGCAATTGTTGGTGGTTTAGCTCGTATTGATGGGCGTCCAGTGATGATTATTGGTCATCAAAAAGGTCGTGAAACAAAAGAAAAAATCCGCCGTAATTTTGGTATGCCAGCGCCGGAAGGCTATCGTAAGGCTCTGCGTCTGATGGAAATGGCGGAACGTTTTAAACTGCCAATTATCACTTTCATTGATACTCCTGGCGCATATCCTGGCGTTGGTGCGGAAGAGCGTGGTCAGTCTGAGGCTATTGCCCACAATTTGCGTGAAATGTCCCGTTTGTCTGTGCCTGTTATTTGTACCGTGATTGGTGAAGGCGGTTCCGGTGGTGCGCTGGCAATCGGTGTCGGTGACAAAGTGAATATGCTGCAATACAGTACTTATTCTGTTATCTCCCCGGAAGGCTGTGCCTCAATTCTGTGGAAAAGTGCGGAAAAAGCGCCTCTGGCGGCAGAAGCAATGGGGATCATTGCTCCTCGCTTAAAAGAGCTGGAATTAATCGATACCGTGATCCCAGAGCCATTAGGTGGTGCGCATCGTAATTACGAAGCAATATCAGCATCACTAAAAGCTCAGTTATTGGCTGATCTGGCAGCTCTTGATCATTTGTCACCTGAAGAATTGGTGAACCGTCGTTATCAGCGCTTGATGCAATATGGTTATTGTTGAGATCTGAACTAATCCCTTACTGTTTCGAAGTAGTAGAAAATATTATCTGAGGGGCAGTGATTCTTAGTTTAATGACGCAGATGATATGAATTCATGATTGGTGCAAATTAAGGAACTCTTGAGTTTGTAATGACAAAAATTGATGAACAACTATTTTCCACTTTAGCTAAACAGCTTGGTGAACATAAGAAAATCCTGGTTGGATTTAGTGGTGGGCTGGATTCTTCAGTTTTGCTGCATTTGTTAGTCAATTGGCGTAATCAGCACAATCAGGAAGTTCAGCTGAGAGCAATGCATATTCACCACGGTTTAAATCCAAAAGCAGATCAATGGGTTGAATATTGCCAACAGATTTGTGATGACTGGCAAGTGGAGTTTTGTTTTGAAAGAGTAACGATAGATGCCCGTGAAAAGGGCATTGAAGCTGCTGCCCGTGATGCCAGATATCAGATGTTCAGGTGTGAATTACAAAAAGATGAAATTTTGGTAACTGCTCAACATCTTGATGATCAGGCGGAGACTTTTTTGCTGGCACTAAAGCGTGGTAGCGGTCCGGCTGGCCTTGCTTCTATGCCTCCAGTCGCACTATTTGCTGATACATTATTGTTTCGCCCACTGCTTGGTTATAGCCGGAGTGAGTTGGAAATATATGCCAGTGAACATCGTCTGAATTGGATTGAAGACGACAGTAATCAGGATGATCGTTATGACCGGAATTTTCTGCGCTTACATGTTATGCCGTTACTGAATCAACGCTGGCCGCATTTCCCACAATCTGTTGCTCGTAGCGCAAGTTTATGTGGTGAGCAGGAGCAGCTTCTGGATGAGTTGTTGAGTGAATCTCTGAAAGAGCTGGTAACTCAGGATGGCGCTTTAGGTATTTCACCTTTGGAAGCGTGCTCGGAAGCTAAACGAAATGCTTTGTTACGCCGTTGGCTTAGTTACCATGACATGAAAATGCCCTCACGGGAGCAGCTTCACAGGCTTTGGTATGAGGTGGCTCTTGCTCGCACTGATGCTGAGCCCCAGCTACAATTTGGTCAGTATAATGTACGGCGTTATAAGCAAAAACTTTGGTTGGTTCCTCAATTGCAATCTTTGAGAGACATTATTCTTGAGTGGGATATTTGTAATCCGTTGGTATTACCGGATCGCCTGGGAGAACTGAATATTTCTGATCGTGGTATTCAAGTAAGGACCCCGGCTAATAATGAGCGGGTGACTATCCGCTTTGGTGTTCAGGGAATGATGAGTATTGTGGGTCGTCAACACTCCCGGCACAGTAAAAAATTGTGGCAGGAGTTTGGGGTTGCTCCATGGCTTAGAGAGCGAATTCCATTGCTTTATTACAACGAACTGCTGATAGCTGCATTAGGTATTTTTATCACCAAAGAAAGCGAAGCGGCAGAAGGGCAGAGAGTATTGACAATTAACTGGAATAAAACGTTGTTAAAATAAAGCGTTATAAGCCGCCAGAGGCGGCTATTTCTTGTTTCTTATCAGGATTCGGAATGTTCAACAATAACAGTACCGATTTCAGGGTGACTGAAACTGGCGATATGATCCAACCGCAGTTCTCGGGAATTATCTGCTGTTTCGATTATCAGGTATTCAGCTTTCTTTCTCAAAATCAAATCACAGGCTTTCCCTTCAATAACTTCACCACCTCGTAATTTTATGTGTAGATGGAGCTGATGTTGGCAAGCCAACTCAAGGTTATCATAGTCGTCACAGTTAATTGGTTGATATTCAGTATTTATAGACATATTTGCTCACCACTATGGTTAGTGGCGGTTATTGCCGCCTGTGGTTGTTAAAAATTGTAACTCAAAAGCACTATTAATGACTATAGCACAGGAAATCAATCGTGATTAATGAATAACTTTGGTTGTTCCCTTTGAACGGTAAATAAATAAAAGTCTTATTTCACAGCAAGTTCCTGACAAAAGTATTAAAATCGACTCATATCATTTCGCTACTATTGGGTAACATCTTTAAAAAGGACGGTATTTACGCTATTAAACTGCAATAATCGCTATGTTCCTTGTGTTACTAATTAAGATGAGTTACAGAGCTCATTATACTGTTTGGAGATAAATGTGAATAAAAAACTTTTAACAGCGTTAGTTGCTGTGGGCGTATCTGCTTTGGTGGGATGTAAAGGTAACTTGGTACAGCAAACGAGTTCACAGCCAGTGGATCAGACTTTTCATGGTGTTGTTCCTTGTGCTGATTGTTCTGGTATTGATACCACACTGTTATTGGATGATGATGGTACTTATATTCTGGAACAAACTTATCTTGGTTCTCGTGATGGTGATCAGTCATTCTTTGAATCCGGGCAATGGGCGAAAGATGGAGAAAAAATCCGTCTGGAAAAATCAGATGACCAGAAATATTACTATCTGCCGAAAGATGGAAATTTGGTAATGCTGGATATGGAAGGCAACACAATTGAATCGTCATTCAACTATGAGCTGAAACGGGTAAAACCAGAAAAACTGACGGGTGAATACAGTTACATGGCTGATGCCGCTTCATTCACCGATTGTAGTACAGGTAAGCGTTATGACGTGCCGGAAAGTTTGGATTTGGAGCAAGGCTATCATCAAGCTGGCGTAGAAGGTGGAACGCCGGTTTATGTTGAAGTTGAAGGCTATTATAGCGTGAGTCCGTCAATGGAGGATGGGCTATTTAATTCTGCCTTGGTTCAGACAGGTAAAATTCATTTCGATAAATCGAAATCTTGTATGAAGAAATAATTCTAGCTTCAATATGAATGGTGATAATGGGCCAGAAGAGTAAAACGAGTTCACTTACTGCGTCTTTATGATCTGACCATTATCACCATACTGCTCAATGAGTTATTGTAATAACCCTAATTAACAACTAAGTTGTTGTTTCAGATAATCAGCAACATCGTTTAGCTTCAGTATCTGTTTTTCATCACTGCGACGATATTTATATTCTACTTCGCCATTATCAAGATTACGGTCACCGATAACGATAGTGTGTGGTACGCCAATCAGCTCCATATCAGCAAACATCACGCCTGGGCGCTCTTTACGATCATCGAAAATAACATCAATGCCGTTGACGCGCAGATCAGCATACAGTTTCTCTGCAACTTCCTTAACACGATATGACTTATGCATATTCATTGGCAGAATAGCGACCTGGAATGGTGCAATTGCATCAGGCCAGATGATACCGCGGTCATCGTGATTTTGTTCAATCGCTGCGGCGACAATGCGGGTAACGCCAATACCATAACAACCCATAGTGACAATCTGATTGTGGCCGTCTTCGCCTTGAACGGTTGCTTTCATTGCATCAGAATACTTGGTGCCAAGTTGGAAGATATGGCCAACTTCAATGCCACGTTTGATGAGTAATGTTCCTTTACCATCCGGGCTGGCATCACCTTCAACAACATTACGGATATCAGCGACTGCTGGTATTGGTAAATCACGTTCCCAGTTGATACCGAAATAGTGTTTGTCATCAATGTTGGCGCCTGCGCCAAAGTCATTCATCACCGCCACACTGCGGTCAATAATAACAGGTATTGGCAGATTGACGGGTCCCAGTGAGCCTGGGCCGGCACCTACAATTGCACGAATTTCTTCTTCGGTAGCAAAAGTCAGAGGGCTGGCAACCAAAGATAATTTCTCTGCTTTGATTTCATTAAGTTCATGGTCGCCGCGGACCAATAAGGCGATCAATTTATGGCCCGTATTTTCTGCTGCATGAACCATCAGAGTCTTAACCGTTTTTTCAACTGGCAGATTGAATTGTTCAACCAGTTCAGCAATTGTTTTTGCGTTTGGGGTGTCTACCAGATGCATCTCTTCTGTTGGTGTTGCACGATCATAAGCAGGAGCGACGGCTTCGGCCAATTCAATATTAGCTGCGTAATTGGATTCAGTTGAGAAAACGATATCATCTTCTCCACTGGCAGCCAGAACCTGAAATTCATGGGAAGCACTACCGCCGATAGAACCGGTGTCTGCCAGAACAGCACGGAAATCCAAACCAATACGGGTAAAGATTTTGCTGTAGGCTTCGTACATATTGTCGTAAGTTTCTTGTAGTGACTCTTGGGTAGCATGGAAAGAATAAGCATCTTTCATTAAGAATTCCCGGGAGCGCATTACACCAAAGCGAGGGCGAACTTCGTCCCGGAATTTAGTCTGGATCTGGAATAAAGTCAGCGGTAACTGTTTGTATGAGCTGACTTCATTACGGATCAGATCAGTAACGACTTCCTCGTGAGTTGGACCCAGCACAAAAGGGCGATCCCCTCTGTCAGCAAAACGCAGTAATTCTGGGCCGTACTGTTCCCAGCGACCACTTTCCTGCCATAAATCTGCCGGCTGTACGACGGGCATAGATATTTCAATTGCTCCGGCATTGTTCATCTCTTCACGAACAATTTTCTCAACTTTTTTTAGTACGCGGACACCTGTAGGCATCCAATTATACAAGCCTGAAGCGAGCTTACGGATCATGCCCGCACGAAGCATCAGTTTATGACTGACAACCTCTGCATCGGCAGGAGTCTCTTTTAATGTAGAGAGCAGATATTGGCTAGTGCGCATTGTTAGGGTTCCATTAGAGCAGCAAATTGCTTCTGACTGGCAGAAATTTGCCAGCTAATAAAAAACGAAAATAAGTCTTTAGTCTACCAGCGAGTTTAAGATGTCAAAAGGGCATATACTGATTTTTAAAGGGGTTCAATGGAAAACACTTTAGTCAGTGTGCCACAGATTCTCCAGCGTACATTAAAATTCAGTAAATGAACGGCATATTCTCGATTTTCCTGTTCTCCTCTCCGATAAGCAGGACGAGGGTCTTGAGCCAAGACCTGACTGATAAAACGGCGTAAATCCGGGTAAGTGCCCTGAACTGAGATGAGCTGTTGTTCGGCGGCAGGTAAAAATATCACTTCCATACCGGCGGAAGGTGCTTCTTGGGCAAAACCTGCCACAGCGTGCGGCTGACATTCAGCGAAAGGCAGATAAGGCTTGATATCAATAACCGGTGTGCCATCAACTAAATCCAGGCTGCCCAATTCCAGAGTAACACTGCCTTTTCTGTATCCAATTCCTTTAAGTTCAATCAGAGACATACCAATTGGATTCGGTCTGAAAGTTGAACGGGTTGAGAATACGCCCATTTTTGCATTGCCGCCTAAACGGGGAGGACGCACCATTGGTTTCCAGCCGCTATCCATTGTTTGATGGAAAATAAAAATAACCCACAGATGACTAAATTGTTCCAAACCACGAACTGCATCTGGTTGATTATAGGGTGGAAGAAGTACTAATTGCCCTCCGCCATCTTCAATAAGACCTGGTTGGCGTGGAACGGCAAATTTTTCTTTATAAGGGGAGTGGATAACCCCTATTTGTGTGAAATTAAAATCGGTCATTGAGTAATAAGCAGAGCTGAACCTTCACATATTGCTATCTGGTAGCATCCTTGACCTGATAACATCTCGCACTGATGTAATAAAACTGCGTTAGCATTCAAATGAGCGGCCTTCGTTATCATCTGGTTACGTGCTACGGCGATATTAGCTGGTGGATCCTGTAAAGAACCACGGCATGATTGACCAGAAACAATTCCTAAATCTTTAAATGCGGCATTTAATAACTCTTCATTTTTGGTATACAACTTTACGGATGAGGAAAGATTCTTTTTTTCTTCGGTTAATACTTGTTTGAGCTTCATATCCGATAACTGAGAAGAGTCAGTAAATGCTGTCTGTTGCATTGAACATCCTGTTATGAATAGAGCTAACAAAGAGATAAACAGCTTACGCATTAATAGATCCTCGAATTTTTACTGTCAGAGTTAAGAGAATAGAATCAGGTTAACAAAAAAATATCGAAAACATGATGCCATAACAAATCAGGCGGACAATCTGTCCGCCTGATTATTCTAATATCGATGAGTGTAATATGAAAGATTACCAGCCTTTCACCGCACCACCGTTAAAAATTTTATTGGCAGCTTCATCAACTTCATCGGATTGATATGCTTTAACGAATTTCTTAACGTTTTCAGCATCCTTATTATCTTCACGGCTAACCAGCAGGTTTACATATGGAGAATCTTTATTTTCGACAAATAAACCGTCTTTTGCCGGAGTCAGGCCGATTTGGCTGGCATATGTCGTATTAATGATTGCCAGAGCAATTTTTTGATCGTCCAATGAACGTGGTAATTGTGGCGCTTCCAGCTCAACCAATTTTAGATTTTTAGGATTTTCAGCAATATCCAGAGTTGTTGGTAATAATCCTATGTTATCTTTCAGTTTGATTAAGTTTTGTTTCTGTAACAGTAATAAAGAACGGCCTAAGTTCGTTGGATCATTTGGTAACGCAATTTGAGAACCATCCTGTAATTCATCCAGGGATTTAATTTTCTTGGAATAACCTGCAATTGGATAAATAAAAGAGTTGCCAACGGTGACCAGTTTGTAACCACGATCTTTGATTTGTTGATCCATGTAAGGTTTGTGCTGGTATGCATTCAGATCAATATCACCTTTACTCAGAGCCTCGTTTGGCAATACAAAATCATTAAAAGTGACCAGTTCTACATCAAGACCATATTTATCTTTAGCTACTTTTTTCGCAATTTCAGCAACTTCTTGTTCTGCACCAACGATAACGCCTACTTTAATATGGTTTGGATCTTGTTTTTCCTGCCCGCAACCAGCCAGAATTAATGAACCTAAAAGAGCGCTGATAGTTGCGATGGTTCTTAATTTAACAGACATACTTTACCCCTATTGAATACTGATTTATTAGCACCGATACCGGTGCTGTTTTAAAATAATTTTATTATTTGCGTGTTGTGGCTTTAACTAAACGGTCACCACTTAATTGAATTAAGTAAACTAAAATAACCAGTAACACTAATACGGTGTTCATTACTGTTGCATTATAGCCGATATAACCATATTGGTAGCCAATCTGGCCTAATCCGCCCGCACCTACAGCACCTCCCATTGCGGAATAACCTACTAACGTAATCAGGGTAATTGTAGCTGCATTAAGCAAACCTGGTAACGCTTCAGGTAACAGAATTTTCTTCACAATCTGGAACGGAGTTGCTCCCATTGCGCGAGCTGCTTCAATTAATCCTGATGGAATTTCCAGTAAAGCATTTTCCACCATACGGGCGATAAATGGTGCGGCACCTATGGTTAATGGAACAATGGCGGCTTGTAAACCGATAGATGTTCCAACAATTAATCTGGTAAAAGGAATCATCCATACCAGTAAAATAATAAATGGGATAGAACGGAAAACATTCACTATCGCTGAAAGAAAACGATAGAGTTTACTGTTTTCCATAATCTGACCAGGGCGGGTGACATATAACAAGACACCTATCGGCAGCCCAATAATAAAGCCAAAGAAGCCAGAAACAAAAGTCATTACCAGAGTTTCCCAGACGCCTTTAGCCAGCAATAAGATCATTCCTTCAGACATAACCGAGAACCTCTACTTTCACATGATGGTCTTGTAAAAATTGAATTGTTGATTCAATGCCGCCATTTTCACCGTGTAATTCCGCTAACATCACACCAAATTTTACTCCACCGGCATAGTCAATTTGGGAACTTAATATATTCATATCAATATCAAAACGACGTACTGCCATCGAAATCAAAGGTGCGTCTACAGATTGACCGGTGAACTCCAGTTTCAATAATGGGCTAAGATCTGGGGCTGGGGTGCTTTGCATTTTTTGCACATAGTCTTCAGGGATATCCAAATGCAAAGTTGACTGGATAAATGCCTGAGCGATAGGTGTTTTGGGATGAGAAAACACTTCACTGACAATATCCTGTTCAATCAACTGCCCACCGCTGATAACTGCAACCTGGTCACATATACGTTTGACGACATCCATTTCATGTGTAATTAACAGAATAGTCAAACCCAGACGGCGATTAATATCTTTCAATAATTCCAGAATAGATCGGGTTGTTGCTGGATCCAGAGCACTGGTTGCTTCATCACATAAAAGTACTTTGGGTGAATTAGCTAAAGCACGGGCAATAGCAACACGCTGTTTCTGTCCACCAGAGAGATTTGCCGGATAAGCATCGTGTTTATCTGCAAGGCCAACAAGTTCTAATAACTCATCTACCCGTTTTTTTATTTCCGCTTTTGGAACATTATCTAATTCTAAAGGTAAGGCTATGTTGCCAAAAACTGTTCTCGAAGATAGCAAATTAAAGTGTTGGAAAATCATGCCAATACGGCGACGCGCATGGGTCAAATCACTATCAGATAGGATAGTCAAATCCTGACCATCAACCAGTATTTGCCCGGAAGTTGGACGCTCAAGCATATTTACACAGCGAATCAACGTACTTTTGCCTGCACCGGATGAACCGATGACACCGTAAATTTGCCCTTGCGGAACATGCAAACTGATATCTGAAAGTGCGTTGATAGAACGGGCACCCTGCTGGAATATTTTGTTGATATGAGACAATTTTATCATTTTTATTCTTTTTTATTCTTATAAAAATTCGAAAATTAGTAGCTTGAACATTTTCGAGAAAACAAACTACTAGTTAAATCGGATGTTAAGGTGTCTAGACGTCTAAGTCAACTGGGAATAAATTAATTGCTGCATTCTCATTCATGGCTAAATCATGCGATACTGAGAACTTCTTACATTGCTTGGAGCAATCGGGTGACACAAGGTATTCCTGCCGTATTTTTAGATCGTGACGGAACAATAAATATCGATCATGGTTATGTACACGAAGTAGATGATTTTCAATTTATCGATGGTGCCATTGAAACCATGATTGAATTGAAAAAAATGGGGTATGCACTGGTATTAGTCACAAACCAGTCAGGTATTGCCCGCGGCATTTTCAATGAAGAACAATTCTTGCAATTGACAGAATGGATGGATTGGTCACTGGCAGATCGCGGTGTAGATTTGGATGGCATTTATTATTGTCCCCATCATCCAGATGCGACTGAAGAACAATATAAGAAGAGTTGTGATTGTCGTAAACCACAACCAGGTATGCTGCTGGATGCACAGAAGGAGCTTGGCATTGATATGGCTGCTTCTTATATGGTTGGTGACAAATTGGAAGATATGCAAGCGGCGGTGATGGCGAAAGTTGGTACTAAGGTATTAGTTCGTACAGGTAAACCAATTACAAATGAAGCAGAACAAGCGGCTGATTTGATAATAAATAACCTTGCAGACTTGCCTAAAGCGATTAAAAGCATCAGGAAGTAGGCTTTTTTGTTCTTTATATCATCGTTTTGTTGAAAAGGTGCGCGAACAAAAGTTTTTTTAAAATAAACGCTTGTCAGCGCCAAAGAACTCCCTATAATGCGCCACCACTGACCGACACAACGCTGACAAAACGTGTGAGGCCAGGCGGAG